>NZ_JBSFWR010000044.1:0-61353 GCF_053594915.1 Kitasatospora sp. NPDC002543
GCGACCGGCTCGCGCGGCCAGTCCCGGCAGACCAGGAGGCTGCCGAGGCCGGTCGCGGTGGCCGGGTCGTACGGCCAGGTCTGTTCGGCGGTCAGGCGCTGCCGGGTGCGTTCCAGGGCGGCCGCGCGGCCCGCGACGGGGGTGTCCGTGCTGCCCCACGGGAAGCGCGAGTCGGCGCAGACGGTGGCGGCGTGCAGCCCCTGGCTGAGCGCCCCGGCCGGCGCGGCGTCGCCCTGGTGGACGGCCTCGACGAAGGCCTGGAGCTTCGCGGGTTGCCCGGCGGCGGCCTCGTGCAGGGCTTCGGCGACCCCGCCGTAGTTCGGGTCGGTGAACTCGTAGCTGGTGAGGGCGTCCAGGATCCGCGCGCCGTCGCCGTACCGCCGGACGGTGGCGGCGAGGTCGGCGGCCGGGTCGGTGGCGCAGCCGGTGGCCTGGCAGGCGGCCCGCAGGACGCGGGCGGTGGCGGGCAGGGCGGCGAGGTCGAGCGGGTCGTACCCCTGCTGCGGCACCACCGAGTCGAGCACCAGCCGGGCCACGCGTGCCGGGTGGGCGAGCGCGTACCGCTCGGCGACGAGGGTGCCGTAGGAGACGCCGTCCAGGGTGAGGCGCTGGTCGCCGAGGGCGCGGCGCAGCAGGTCGATGTCGGCGACGGTGTCCGCGGTGCCGTAGAAGCGGGCGTTGGGGCCGAGGGCGGCGGCGCAGTCGGCGACGGACCGCTCGCGCGGCACGGCGAGGTCGGAGGAGCCCATGTCCTCCTGGAGGCCGGGGCACTGGAGCGCCCGGGCGCCGGTACCGCGCTGGTCGTACATGACCAGCCGGTAGTCCTTGAGGACGGGCTCCAGCTTGCCCGCGATCCGCTTCATCAGCGGCACGCCGGGCTGGCCGGGGCCACCGGTGAGGAACAGCAGGTCGCCCTTGGGGGCGGTGGTGTTGCCGGTGACGGCCACCGCGAGGTCGAGGGTGCCGGGGACGGCGCCACGGTGGTCGAGTGGGACGGTGAGGGTCCCGCAGGTGAACTCGGGCGCGTCCGGGCAGGGCGCCTGACCGGTGATCCCGCCGCCGGGGCGGGCCGGGGCGACCTGGGCGCCGGTTCCGGTGGAGGCGCCCGTGGAGATCCCGGTGGAGACTCCGGTGGAGACCCCGGTGGAGGCGAGGGCGGGGGTGGCCAGGGTGGTGCCGGCGACCACCGCGACGGCGCCCAGCAGGGCGGCGAAGCGGCCGCGCGTGCTCGTCATGTTCGTCCTTCCGCTCGCACCGCGCCGGGCCGGCGCGGTCACGGAAGCAGCCTGCGCCCCGGGAGACTTCGAAGCGAGCGGATATCCGGGGATGCGGCCAGGGACGAACCCCCGCAGCGGGTCAGGGCGTACCCCCACGGCGGGTCAGGACGCCCCCGACGACGGGTCGGAGCGACTCCCCGCGACCGGTCAGGCCAGCGCCCGAGGCAGCACCACCCGCACCCACTCCTCCGGCTGCGACAGGTGCGGGGCGTGCCCGGCTCCCTCGTACAGGTGGCGCTCCGCCTTGGGTAGCGAGAGGTCGATCAGGTCCAGCACCTCGCCGAACATCGGCGCGCTGTCGTCGCTCTGGGTGAGAAGGGCGGGCTCGCCGTAGCGCGCGAGCCCCGCGAGGTCGAGGTCGAGGGCGTCCGGGTCGCGCAGCTCGTCCAGGTAGGTGGGCGCGTTGCGGATGTAGGTGTGCCGCACGGGTGCGGGCAGCTGCTCCCAGGCGCCGGGGCCGAAGGCGAGGCTGTCCACGAACAGCTCGGCGGCGGCGGCCGACTCGGCCTGCTCCAGCAGCTCCCGGACGGCGGCGATCCGGTCGGCGAAGGCGGTGCCGATCGGCCGCAGGTCCGGGTCGGCGAGCAGGACGCCGGAGCCCGGCGGCTCGTGCACGGCGATCCCGCGCAGCAGGTCGGGCCGGGCGGTGGCGAGCCGGAGGGTGACCAGCGCGCCGTAGGAGTCGCCGTAGGCGAAGGCGGGCGCGAGGCCCAGTCCCTGGATCAGTCCGGCCAGGTCGGCCGCGTCCTCGTGCACCGAACCCTGGGTGAGCAGGTCCTCGCTGCGGCTGTGCCCCCGGCGGTCGTAGGCGACCGCGGTGGTGGACTCCGCCAGGCCCGGCAGCACCCGTGCCCAGGAGTCCGCGTCGCTCCAGGAACCGTGCACCAGGACGACGCCGGGGCCCTCGCCGTGGGCCTCGTAGTGCAGCGCCACCCCGTTCACCCTGATCTCGGCCATCACGAGCCTCCCGGTCTCGGCGGTGCTCCCCCACCCAGACTGACACAACCACCCGGAAGGCTCAGATCCTCCGGTCGCGGGCCCGGTGTGCCCCCGGAGCCCCGTTCCGGCGGCCCTTCCGCCCCTCGCCGCCGTGCCTCCGTGCCGCCCCGGCCCCGGGCCCGCCCGCCCGCCGCCCGGTACCTACCGGTGCCGCCCGGTACCGCCCGGGCACCGCCGGGTCAGCTCATCACCCGCACCGGCGGCTCGTCCCTCGTCCCGTCCTCCGCCACCACCGTGAACCGCTCCGAGCCCGAGACCGACAGGTCCACCGGATAGAGGGACGCGGTGTCGTTGACGTCCAGCACGGCGCTCTGCCGCCCGGTCGCCGCCTCCACCCTGGTCACCCGGCCCCGGGTCATCGCCCACACCGAGCCGCCGTCCACCACCAGGCCGGTCACCTGGTCGTCCAGCCCGGCCGTCCACCGCTTGCGGCCGTCCGTGAGCGAGTACGCCAGCAGCCGGCCGGTGGCGGTCCGGCTCGGGTGCTTGCCGCCGCTGATGCCGACGTCGCCGGGCTTCTCGCCGGGTACGACGAACAGGTCCCCCACCACCACCCCGCCGAACAGCGGCCGGGCGCTGAACTCGTCGAAGGCGTGCAGCCCGCCCAGCATCACGTCCAGGTCGTACTCGTCCCCGGCGACCGCTATGGCCGCCTGCTGCCGGCCGCTCCGGTCGAAGCTGAGCACCGCGTGGGTGCCGCGCTCGGCCTGGGCGTCCACCCACACCGCGAGCGGGTCGACCGACACCACCGCGAGGTTCTTCAGCCCGCCGGCCGCGGGCAGCACGATCCGCCGCTGCTCACGGCCGTCCGCGGGGGTCAGCGTGCGCAGCACGGGCTGGGTGGCGTCGCCGCACTGCGCGACCGTGACGGCGTCCGCGGGCCCGCCCGCGACCTGCAGCGGGGCGCAGCCGGGATCGGCCGGGCTGCGCCACAGGTCCCGGCCGTCGGCCAGCCGTACGGCGCGCCAGCCGGCCTTCTCCTGGAGCAGGGCCTGCTGCCCGGCCACCGCGACGACGTCCGGTGCCGCGTCGTCGCCGTCGCGGGCGGGCGCGTCCACGGCGGCGGTCCAGCCCTCCCTGCCGTCGGCGAGGTCGAGGGCTGTGACGGCGGCGCACGGCTTGTCGTGCGCCGCATGGCCGATCAGGCCGACGGCGCCGCCGCGGCCCGTCCCGTCGGAGCCGGTCGCCCGGCTCATCGCGCACACCGTGTCCTCCCCGGGCGGGGTCCAGCGCCAGGCGACGGCCCCGGTGGCGCGGCGGTACGCCACCACCAGGTCGGGCCGGGCCCGCACGACGAGGTCCCCGCTGGTCCAGCTGCCCACCGCGCGGATCGTGGACGGCCGGTCCAGCGGCGCCTTCCAGGAGTCGTTGAGGCCGTCCCCGGCGAAGCCGACGAAGATCCCGAGCCCCAGCAGCGCCCCGACGGCGGCGGAGGGGAACCCGGTCCTCGGGTGGATCAGCGCCCAGACGAAGCCCGCGCCGCAGGGCATCAGCCCGAGGATGCTGATGATCCCCATGAACGCGAGGCTGTCGCCGCCGAACCCGTTCGCCGGGCCGAACAGCACCGCCAGCCCCATGGTCGCGAACATCGCCCCCAGCACTCCGCCGGAGACCACCATCCAGGTCTCCTTGTCCCAGGCGAACCCCGGGCCCCACCTGGCTCGCCACCTCGCCCGGACGACACTGTCCTCGGCCTGAACGGCCATGCCGGTTTCTCCCCTGCGACGCGCCGCCCACCGCGTCGGGGCGACGATCATCGGATCGTCGCAGAGCGAGCCATGATCCGAAACAAAGAGCAGGGAAAACCCCGGCCATGACCGCACATACCCAGGGCCGGCCCCGTTCCCGCCGCCCCGCCCGGCCTGCGGAAATCGATTGTCCGCCGGCACGGCGCTGACTAGCGTTGCCCGGCATGACCACGACTCCCACCACCCCCGACTGGCGCACCGCGAACCGCGCCAACTGGGACGAGCGCGTCCCCGTGCACGCCGACGGCCCGTTCTACGACCTGCCCGGCTTCGTCGCGGGCCGTGACACCCTACGGGACTTTGAACCCGCCGAGGTCGGCGACGTCACCGGCCGCACGCTGCTGCACCTCCAGTGCCACCTCGGGCTCGACACCCTCTCCTGGGCCCGCCGCGGCGCCGTCGTCACCGGGCTCGACTTCTCCGCCCCGGCCGTCGCGGCCGCCGAGGGCCTCGCCGCCAGGATCGGCGCCGCCGACGCCCGCTTCGTCACCGCCGACGTCTACGAGGCCGCCGAGGCCCTCGACGGACGGACGTACGACATCGTCTACACCGGCTTCGGCGCGCTCTGCTGGCTCCCCGACCTCACCCGTTGGGCCCGGACGGTCGCCTCGCTCCTCACCCCCGGCGGCTTCCTCTACCTCGCCGAGCACCACCCGGTGGCCGACGTCCTCGCCGACGACGGGCGCGGCTTCGAGGAGGACTACTTCGAACGGACCCCGATCGTCGTCGACCACCCCGGCACCTACGCCGACCCGGACGCCCGGCTCGACGCCACCGTCACCGTCCAGTGGCAGCACGGCCTCGGCGACGTCGTCACCGCCCTGGCCGCCGCCGGCCTGCGCCTGGACTTCCTGCACGAGCACGCCCACGGCCACTTCCGCGTCCCGGCCGGCTCCCCCGCCCCGCAGACCTACTCGCTCCGGGCCACCAGGCCGCGGTGACCGCGGCCGGGCCGCCGCGCCGGCCTCGCGGCGGCGCCGGGGGCGTCCGTCGCACGGCGGGCAGGTCGCACCCCCCTCAGCTCCAGCCCGTGTCCCCGCCCCGGTCCCCGCCCGCGGCCGGCTCCCCGCCCGGCACCCAGTTCCCGTGCAGTCCCAGCGGCACCCGCACCGGCAGGTGGACGCGGGCGACGGGCTCGCCGGTGAAGTCCTGCGCGGACAGGATCACCAGGTCCGCCGCACCGCGCGCCGGGTCGTGGACGTACGCCATCAGGTACCCGTCGTCCTCCGCCGCCGGCGACTCGGCGGGGACGAACACCGCCTCGCCCACGGCGCCGTCCCGCCCGAACTCGTGGGCCTCGACGGTCCCGCGGAGCAGGTCGTGCTTGAGCAGGGCGTTGCTGAAGCCCTCGTCCGGGCGGTCGTCCCCGGGGCCGGTCGGCGGCGCGTAGAGCTCGACGGCGGCCGCGTAGCCGTAGCGGTAAGGGCGGCCGGTGTGGCGTGAGTTGAGGCGGGGGAACTCCTGGACCCGGTCGTCCAGCCGTTCCTCCCGCACCGTGCCCGCCGCCAGGTCGAGCGTCCAGCGGTCGAGCGTGGGCCGGCTGGCGCCGATGGCGCGCAGGTCCATGCCCGACGGGTGCCGCACCACGTCGACCACCAGCACGTCCGGCGTCCGCTCGTACGCGTTGAGGGTGTGCCCGACCAGGTGCGGGGTGAGCTCGAACCACCGCACCGGGCCGCCCTCGCGCGGCATCACCCCGACCCGGGCGGCGCGCCGCTCGTCCCAGGTGAAGGGCACTCCGGTGGCCAGGTGCGCCGCGCTGAACACCACCGGTGTGTCGTACAGCAGCACGAACCGCTCGGTCAGCGCGAAGTCGTGCATGTACGGGTTGCCCGGCACCTCGATCAGCGTGCTGCGCCGGACGGTCCCGGCGGCGTCCATCACGATGTGCTGCACCTGCTCGGAGCCGTACCGGAAGGCCAGCGAGTGCAGTTCCCGGGTGTGCGGGTCGAGGATCGAGTGGGCGTTGGCGCTGTACCCCTGCGGCGTGGCGCCCAGCGCGCACGGCCCCACCGTGTCCAGCTCGTAGGTGAGTTCGTACGGGCGGATGCCGCCCTCGATCAGCGCGTAGGTGCGCCCGGCCAGGCCCGCGACCTGCACGTTGGGGGAGATGTCGAGCCGCTCGTCGACGGGCGTGCCGCGCCGGGGCTCGCCGAGCCGGTCGGCGACGGCACCGGAGCGGACCCAGCGGTTGCGGTACCACTCGGCCCGGCCGTCGCGGATCCGGACGCCGTGCACCATGCCCGCGCCGAGGGTCCACAGGTGGGCGGCGGGGTCCTCGATGCCCAGCGGGTTGGGGCCGTTGCGCAGGTAGCGGCCGTCGAGGTGGGCCGGTATCCGGCCGGTGACGGGCAGGTCGTGGACGGTGACCTCCTCGGTCACCGGGGCGAAGTTCCCGGACAGGTAGCGGTTGCGGGCCGTGCCGCTGCGGATCGGGTCGGCGCGAGCCGTGCCGCTGCGGATCGGGTCGGCGCGAGCCGTGCCGCTGCGGATCGGGTCGGTGCGGATCGGGTCGCCGGTGCTCATGGTGTCTGTCTCTCGTCCGGTGATCGGGTGTCGGCTCCGAACGCCCGCCCCAGGGCGGCCATCAGCGCCTCGTAGCGCGCCCCGGCCTCGGCCGGCGCGAAGTGGCCGGCGAGCTCCAGGCTCACCGCGCCGTGGGTGGCCGCCCAGAAGAGCTTGGAGACCTCGTGGGCGTCGCCGGGCCGGAAGACCCCGGCCGCCACACAGGCCTGCACCGCGGCCACCGAGGCGCCGAACGCGCTGTCGGCCACCGCCAACGCCTCGGCGCCGGGGCGGAATCCGGGCACCGGCTGCTCGAACATCACCCGGTAGTAGGCGGGTTCGGCGATCGCCCGCTCGCGGTACGCGCGGCCGAGCTCGGTCAGGTACGCCAACGGGTCGCTGCCGCGCGGGACTTGCTCCTGGGCCCGGCGCAGCCGCGCGAAGCCCTCCCGGTACAGCGCGTCGAGCAGCCCCTCCTTCCCGCCGAACATCGTGTACAGCACCTTGGTCGAGGAGCCGATCTCGGCGGCGATCCGGCGCACGGTCAGCGCGGCGGGGCCTTCGGCGACGAGGAGGGAGATGGCGCGGTCGAGGATCACGGCGCGGACGGCGTCCTGGCCGATCCGCTGCGCGTCCTGGTAGGGCGTGCTCATGGGTAACAACGTAACCCATCGGAAACAGTGTTACCACCCTTCGCCCGCAAGGGGTTTCGAAACCCGGGCCGACCCGGCGCGGCGCACCGGACCGGACCTCACCCGCACCCGCACCCGCACCCGCACCCGCACCCGCACCGCCGAACGAACGGGCCGAGACGGCGGAGCGCGTCGCCGACCGTCCGCCACGGCGCGCCAACCCTGCGCCACGGGCGGAGAGTTGACACAGGCCGCGGACCCGCCCGGGGCGGCCCGGAGCCACCCGCACACAGGGTCTCCACATCGTGCTGAGCCGACCGGGTGCACCTCGGCACCGGACAGTACGCGTACGCCCGGTCGGCTCGTTCTGCAGTACATGCCTCCCCAGAAGCCCCCTCCGTTCCCGCTGCCCGCGCCCAGCACCACAGGGAGGAGGTTCCCGTGGCCGTGATCGGCCGTGCGACGGCCACCGTGGTCGCGCTGGGCATCCTGCTCATCCCGGCGGCCGTCACCGCCGGCTCCGACCTGCCGCCCGAGCTCGGCGCGGGCTGGTGGGAGGTGTCGGCCGGCGCCGCCAACGTCCGGGTCGACCACTTCGGTGAGGACACCGTCATCGGACTCGCCCGTTCGGGTGACCGGGTGGAGGTGGTGGACACCTGGACCTCGCCGCTCGGCGCCCGCTGGGCGAAGGTCATGGTGGTGCGCACCCGGGTCTCCGGCTGGGTCCTGTGGTCCCTGCTCGCGCACCGCGACCCGTCCTCGGAACCGTAGAATCCGCCTGTACACATCAGGAGGGAATTCGCGTGTTCCGAGCGCAGCGTCCGCGCACCGCAGAGCTGACCCCGTGGCAGGGGGAGGAGCCGGTCACCGGCGTCGCCCTGCTGCTGCCGGGCGGATTCATCCGCAGTCGGCGCGCACCGATGAGGGTCGCCGAGCTGGGCCTGCGGGACCTGGCCGCCGAGCTCACCGAGCGCGGCCGGCCGCACGGTCTCGCGGTGCACCTGCTGCGCTACCGCGTCGGCGGCTGGAACGGCGCCGACGCCGACACCGCCGTCGACACCCGCTGGGCGCTCGACGAACTCACCCGGACGTACCCGGGCGCACCCGTCGTCCTGATCGGCAATTCGCTGGGCGGGCGGGCCGCCTTCTGGTCCGCCGGGCACCCCTCGGTGGTCGGCGTGGCCGGGATCGCGCCCTGGCTGCCCAGCGGCGACCCGGTCGACCAGCTGGCCGGGCGGCGGGTGCTGATCGTCCACGGCACCGGGGACCACAGCACGGCCAGTGCCACCCGGTCCCTCGAGTACGCGCTGCGCGCCCGGCGGGTGGTGCCGGACCTCGCGCGCTACGAGGCCCCGGGAGCCAACCACTACCTGTTCCGCGAGTCCCGCGACATCAGCGCGCTGACCACCGCCTTCACCCTGGCCACCCTGGGCGCCGAGCCCGCTCCGCTGATGGCGGGGGCGGTCTGCACCCGGCTCCCGGCGCGGGTGTAGCCCGCACTCCCCCGCTCCATCCCCCGCGTCCCACGCCCCCGCGTCCCGGGCCTCCCCTGCCGATCGGCAGGGGAGGCCCGGTCGCGTTTCCGCGGGATTCCTGCCGATCGGCACATGTGCGAACGGGGTCCCGGCGGTCAGTCTTGGGGCATCACCACGGCGGCCACCCGGGCCGCCGGGGAAGGAGCCTCCACCGTGTTCGTCGACCGAGCCCAGCGGTTCCCCGCCGTCCGCTTGCAACTGACCGACCGCCAGTCTCGTGTACTCCTGGGCGGGTCAGTCCGACCCGCACCCGTCCCGACCGCTTCGGAGAACACATGGCCACCACCAAGCCCGCCGCCCTCGCCCTGGGCCTCGCCGCCGTGGCTCTCGCGGCCGCACCCACCGCGCCCGCCCTCGCCGCCACATCAGCCGGCCCTGCCGGCCCTGCCGGCCCCGCCGGCCGGATACCGCTCACCCGCCTCGATCCGGCCGCCCTCGACGCCGCGTTCGCCGCCCGGCCAGGGGATCCGGCCGCGGGCGCCGTCGCCCGGGTGACAGCCGACGGCCTGGTCTGGCGCGGCAGCGCCGGAGATCCGGTGAGCGGACGGCCGGTGGCACCGAACGCCGCGTTCCGGATCGGCAGCATCAACAAGACCTTCGTCGCCGCGGTGCTGCTCCAACTGGCCGCCGAGCGACGGATCTCACTGGACGGCACCGTCCAGCAGTACCTGCCCGGCACGCTGCCCGCGGCCTTCGCCCTGCCGATCACCGTCCGCCAGCTCCTCAACCACACCAGCGGCCTTCCGCAGGCCGTCGAGGGCCCGGACGTCAAGGACAACGACGACCTGATCGCCCGGCGCTTCACGGTCGAGACGCTCGACGAGGTCGTCCGGCGGACGCTCCACCCCGACCCCGAGAAGGGCCTGCCCGAGCCGAAGCCCGCCTTCGCCCCGGGCGCCGAACAGGAGTACAACAACTTCAACTACCGGCTGGCGGGCCGGATCATCGAGCAGATGACCGGCCACACGATCAGGGAGGAGGTGACGGCCCGCGTCCTGGAGCCGCTCGGCCTGCGGCACACCGAGGTGACGGAAGGCAGGCCCGCGATGCCCGAGCCCCGCCTGGCCGGCTACTACCCCGACAACGCCCACATCCCGACGGACGTCTCCGAGCAGGGCGGCAACCCTGAATCGATGGTGTCCACCCCGGCCGACCTCGACCGCTTCCTGCGCGCCCTGCTGGACGGCGAACTCCTGCCTCCCCAGCAGCTGCGGGAACTGTTCACCCTGCCGCGGGACGCCTCCGGCCGGCCGGTGCCCGTGCGCGGGGCGGGCGAGTGCCGGTTCGGGCCGGACAAGGGGCGGGCCTGCTACAGCGCCGGACTGATGGCCATCCCCCTGCAGGACGGCACGGTGGTCTGGGGCAAGACCGGGCACGACCTCGGGTACGCCGACGGCCTGTTCGCCACGCCGGACCTGCGCAAGCGGCTGGTCTACTCCGTCGGCACCTGGGAGCCCACCCCGGCACCGGCGCTCCGCCTCGCCGTCACGGCCTTCGGCCCCTTCGCCCCCTGAGCCCCGCCGCACCCGCCCGTCCCCGGCGCCGCCCGCCCCGCCCTCCGCCACCGCCCCCACCCCGGGAGGAAACCGCGTGATCGCCGTCCCCGACGGGCTCGCCCGCACCACCGTCGACCGCGAGGGAGCCCCCGGCGCGGCCTGGATCGCCGGACTCCCCCGCCTCGCCACCGAGCTGCTGGACCGCTGGGACTGCGCGCCGGACGGCCCGGCCACCCACGGCGGAGTCGGCCTGGTCCTCCCGGTCCGGCAGTCGGCGGGGCGCACCGCCGTGCTGAAGGTCTCCTTCCCCCACCCGGGCAACGTCCACGAGCCGGACGCCTTCGCGGTGTGGGCAGGCCGGGGCGCCGTCCGGCTGTACGAACGGTGCGACGGGCAGTTCGCGATGCTGCTCGAACGGGCGAGCCGGACGACGCTCGCGGAGGTCCGGGACGGCGACGAGGTACTGACGGTCGCCGGGCGGCTCAGCCGCCGGCTCGCCGTCCCGGCGCCACCGGGCCTGCCCCGGCTGAGCGAGCGGGCAGCCGACTGGGAGGCCCGGCTGCGCGCCGACGCGGCCTCCCTGCCCCACGCCCTGCCGGCCCGCACGGTGGGCGCCGCCCTCGCGACCGTCCGCGAACTCGGGCGCGCCCAGCCCGGCGTGCTCGTCCATGGCGACCTCCACCCCCGCAACATCCTGCGGGCCGAGCGCGAACCCTGGCTGGCCGTGGATCCGAAGGGGTACGCCGGAGACCGGGCCCACGACGGCGGCACCCTGCTCACGGTCCACGCCCTGACCCTGCTCGACGCGCCGGACCAGCACCGAACAGTCCTGCGCGCGCTCGACGTCTTCGCCGAGGCCGCCGAGCTGGACCGCGAACGCACTCGCCGCTGGGCCCAACTCCACGCCGTCCGAGCCGCGTTCCGAGGCCGGCGGCACGGCTTCCGGCGCGCCCGGAGCGGCCCCGAGCGTGACCGGCTCACCCGGTACGCGGACGGTCTCGCCGAGGCACTCACCCCGGCCCGGTGAGTCCGCGCCGGCCCGTTGGACCACGCCCGTCGCGGACCCCGCGCCGCTCCGGGCGCCGAAATCGCGTTGGCGGTCGACGGTCCGCACTGCCTATGGTCGGGGGATGACCACACGAACCTTCCGCATCATGGTGCGCGGCGTCTTCGACGGCCTCACCGAGGACCAGCGCGCCGACCTGCTCGCCGCCGCCCCCGAGCACGACGTCCTGCGCGCCGCGTTCACCCGCGAGGGGCACCTCAGCTACGACCTCTCCGCGCGCACCGCCTTCACCTTCCGCTTCCTCGACGAGGGCGAGGCCGAGGAGGACATCCTGGAGGCCACCGAGCGGGCCGAGCAGTCGGCGCGCGACTGGCTCACCGAACGCGGCTACGGCTGGAAGAACCTCCGCTCCCAGGCCGAGGACCTCTCCCAGGCGCCCCTCGGCAAGCGACAGCGCCGCGCCGCCGGCACCGCCCGCTGACCCGACCCCTCCCCCCCGGCCACCTCCTTGAGGGCTCCGCATGGAGATATGCTTGAGCAGTCAAGGAGGTGGCAAATGACAGAGCACCCGGAACACCCGGAGCAGACCGAGCGCACGGAGCCGACCGGGACCGCCCCGGCCGCACCGAACCCCGGCACGAGCCCGAACCCCGGCACGAGCCCCGGCCCCGACCCGTTGGACACCGCCCTGCGGCTGGTCCGCGCCCAGACCGCCCTGGTCAAACGCTTCGACGCGAGCCTCGGCGGCCTGCACGGCGTCAGCCTGGCCGACTTCACCATGCTGCTCCACCTCTCCCAGGCCCCCGGCGGCCGGATGCGCCGGGTCGACCTCGCCGAAGCCCTCGGGCTCACCGCCTCCGGCGTGACCCGCGGCCTCGCACCGCTGGAGCGGATCGGCCTGGTCGCCCGGGAGGCCGCCGCCCGTGACGCCCGGGTGGCCTACGCCGCCCTCACCCCTACCGGCCGCGAACGGCTCGCCGACATGCTGCACACCGCCCGCCAGGTCGCCGCCGACCACTTCGCGGCGGACCGCTGGACCCCCGAGGACCTCGGCCGGCTCTCCACCCTGCTCACCCGCCTCGGCGGCACCGCGCCCGGCCAACGCCTCGGCTGAGAGCCCCGCTCCCGTCCGGGCCCCCTCCCGACCGAGCCCCCACTCCCGGCCGGGCCGCACGCCCCCGGGCACACCGCCCCCACCCCACCCGCCGTTCCACCCCACGTCCTAGGCTGGCCCCGCACCACTCGCACCACCCGCACCACCCCACCCCGCGGAGGGCAGCACCATGACCGACACCCCCGGCACCGGGCCCGGCCGGGAGCAGGCCCTCGCCGACGCCCAACGCGCGCACTGGCAGCAGACCTACACCGCCAACCCCGGGATGTACGGCGAGCAACCCTCCACCCCGGCCGAGTACGCCGCCGAGGTGTTCGCCGCCGCCGGGGCACGGGACGTGCTGGAACTCGGCGCCGGGCACGGCCGGGACGCACTGCACTTCGCCCGGGCCGGCTTCCACGTGCTGGCCACCGACTTCAGCCCGACCGGTCTGCGGCAGCTGCGCGCCGCCGCGGCGGACCAGGGCCTGGCCGACCGGCTCTCGGCCCTCACCCACGATGTCCGCACCCCGCTGCCCCTCCCCGACGCCTCCGTCGACGCGGTCTTCGCCCACATGCTGCTCTGCATGGCGCTCTCCACCGAGGAGATCGAGGCGCTGGCCGCCGAGGTCCGCCGGGTCCTGCGCCCGGGCGGCACCCTCGTCTACACCGTCCGCCACACCGGTGACGCCCACTACGGCGCAGGCACCGGCCACGGGGACGACATCTGGGAGCACGGCGGCTTCGCCGTCCACTTCTTCCCCCGCGAGCTGGTGGACTCGCTCGCCGAGGGCTGGCACCTGACCGAGGTCCACCCCTTCGAGGAGGGCGAACTGCCCCGCCGCCTCTGGCGCATCACCCAGGAGACCCCCCGATGACCGCACCCGACGCCGCCACCCCGGAGACGACCGCCCCCGAGGCGGCCATCCCCGAGGCGATCACCCCCGAGGCCGCCGCTTCCGGAGCCGCCGTTTCCGGAACCGCCGCGCGGGCCGCCGGCCTCGCCCCCGATCTCACCGTCGACGGCACCGGGCTGCTCTGTGTCCAGCTCCTGCTCCGGCTGCGCGCCCGGATCGCGCACCTCCCCGCCGGCGCGGTGGTGCACATCCACACCACCGACCCCGCCGCCCCGCTCGACCTCCCCGCCTGGTGCCACCTGACCGGCCACGAGTACCTCGGTCCGGTGCCGCACGAGGCCTCCGACCGCGAGGTGTACGCGCTGCGCCTCACCTCGGCCCCGGTCCCCACCCGCCCCGACCGCCCCTGGCACCCGGTGCCCGACATCGACTGACCGGTACCCCGCTCGCCCACGGCACCCGGAAAACCCCGCGCGCCGGCCCGCACCACCGGGACAGACTGCTGCCCATGCCCGCAGCCGACGCCCCGCCCCCACCCAAGCCTCCGCCCACGCCCCCGCCCCCGCTCCCGCTCCCGCTCCCCACCGCCAACCACCTCCTCGGCCGGCCGCCCGACGCCCGCCTCCTGCTGCTCAACTGCGACGACCTCGGCCTGCACGAGTCCGTCAACCTCGCCGTGATCGACGCCGTCCGGAACGGCATCGCCGCCTCCTGCAGCCTGATGACGCCCTGCGCCGCCGCGCCGCACGCGCTCCGGCTGCTGCGCCGGCACCCGGAGGTCCCCTTCGGCGTCCACCTGACGATGGTCTGCGAGTCCGCTGACCTCCGCTGGGGCCCGCTCACCGCCCGAGACCGGGTTCCCTCCCTGCTCGACGCCTCGGGCGCGTTCTTCGCCCCCACCCCCGCCGGACGCGCCGCGCTACTCGCCCAGGCCCGGCTCGACGAGGTCGAGCGCGAGTTCCGCGCCCAGATCGACGCGGTGGCGGCCGCCGGCCTCGCCCCGACCCACCTGGACTTCCACTGCCTGGCCGACGGCGGCCGCGCGGACATCCTCGACCTCACCCTCGCGCTCGGCGCCGAGTACGGCCTGGCGGTCCGGGTCTGGCTGCCACCCGCGTCGGCCCGGATGCGCGAGCGCGGCCTGCCGGTGGTGGACCGCGGCTTCCTCGACAGCTTCACCGTCCCGCTGGACGACAAGCCCGCCCACTACGCCCGCCTGCTCGCCGCCCTCCCGCCGGGCCTCACCGAGTGGGCCCTGCACCCGGCCCTGGCCAGAGCGAACTCCCAGGCCCCGGGGGATGGTTGGGACGTCCGGCGCACCGACCACGCGTTCCTGGTCTCCCCCGAGGCCCGTCGGCTGCTCACCGAACACGGCATCACCGTCCTCGGCTACCGCACGCTCCAGGAGGCCTGGCAGCGGGCCCGAGCACGGTCCGCGCCCCCGACCCCGCCCGGTGTGCCACGATGAGGAGGCACGAACGATCCAGTGCCACTGGGAGGTTGACCACCGTGGACCCGATCATCAGCTGCCGCTGGCAGGACCCGAACGGCGAGTGGGCCCTGACCGTCGGCCACAACGGCGCCGACTGGGAGCTGCTCGCCTCCGCCCCCTCCTGGTCGGAGTCGATCCCCTTCGCGAACCCGGAGGAGGTCCGCCGCCTCGCCCAGGCCCTGCTGGACCTGCCCGCCGAACCCGAGCCGTACGAGTTCGAGTGGCAGCTCTCCCGCACCGGTCCGGACCCGGCCGGGGGCGAGTCGCGGCCCCACTTCGCGACCTTCGCCGTCGGCCTCGACCCCACCGACGACCACCGCCCGTACCTCGCCTACCAGTCCTACTACGACCTGGGCCGGGCGACCGGACTCGGCCTGGAGGTGATCTGCGAGGACCCGCCGGTCGACCACCTCCGCGCCCAGGCCCACGCCTTCCTCACCACCTACCCGGGCCCCACCCGCCGGTAGCCGCCCGACGCGGACCGGCCGACCGGCGCCGCCCCACCGGCGCCCACCCCACCGGAGCCCGCCGAACCGGCCCCGGCTCACGCCACGGCGCGCACCGCCCACTCCATCTCCGCCGCCCGGCTCTCGGGCGGGGACCAACCGTTGACCACCGCCAGCAGCTCCAGGTACCGCTCCCGCCGCGGATCGGCCATCGCCCCCAACCGCTCCGCCAACCGGTCGCGCACCGCCCCGGCATCCCCCGGCACCGCCCCCGCGCACCACCGCCCGTACCGTTCCACCAGCTCCGCGACCACGGCGGCCGCCTCCGCCGACCCCGGCTCCACCCCGGCCGCGACCGCCGGTCCGGCCAACTCCCCGACCGCTACCGCCAGTCCGGGCCTCGGTACACGCGATCCGGCTCCCGCCGCCCCGGCCGCGGACTTCCGGAACACCGTCTCGGCGGCCTCCGCCTCCGCGGCCTCCGCCTCGGCGAGCCCCCGCAGCAGCGCCCGGAACCCGGCGTCGCCCGCCAGCCGCGCCAACTCCACCCAGGCCTCGATCTGTTCGACCGACGGATCCTGCGGCAGCTCCGGCGTCAACGAGCGCGCCGCGGCCGCGAACCGCTCGCCGCCGCTCCCCGTCCCACCGCCCCCGATTCCGCCGAACACCCCCGCCAGGAACTCCCCGATCAGGCGCTCCCGTTCGTCCTCCGTGAGCCGGGCCAAGCGGTGCACGATCGTCAACTCCTCAGGTGTGGAACCGAGTCTGGCCACCGCCCCGAGCACGGCGCGCCGCAGCCGCAGCACCCGGATCCGGAGGTCGATCGCCTCCGCCTGCGCGGCGGCGACCTCGGCCGGCGCCAGTTCGCGCTCCACCACCCGCCGGATCACAGGCAGTCCGAGCCCGAGCTCCCGCAGGGTGCGGACCAGTTCCAGGCGCGCGACGGCGTCGGCGCCGTACCGCCGGTGGCCGGCCGGATTGCGGTCGGCCGGCGACACGATGCCCGCGTCCGAGTAGAAGCGGACGGTCTTGACCGTCAGCCCCGTCCGCCGGGCCAGCTCACCGATGCCGTACGTCGTGTCGCCGTTCATGACCCCACCCTGCTACCTCCCCCCACGGGAGATGCAAGCCCCCGCCGGGGAGGTGGCCCCCGCCGGAGGCGACCCGGCGGCCGGGATCACGCCCCACCGGGATCACGCCTTGCCGGAATCACGCCCCCACCGGAAGCCGCCCCCAAACGGGAGCGGCCCCGGCCGGAGGCACGACCGCCTCCGCCCGGGGCCGGCACCGCCGCCGTCTCAGGCGGTGCGCCGCAGCAGCGCCAGGTACATCGCGTCCGTCCCGTGCAGGTGCGGCCACAGCTGCACGTCCGGGCCGTCGCCGAGCGCCGGGACGCCGGGCAGCAGCGGGCGCGCGTCGATCCACTCGACCCGGCCGCCCTCGGCCCGCAGCACGTCGTCGACGACCGCGCGGGTCTCCGCGAGGTGCGGCGAGCAGGTCGCGTAGCCGACCACCCCGCCGACCCGGGTGGCCTCGATCGCCGAGCGCAGCAGGTCCCGCTGGAGCGGGCCGAAGGCCGCGATGTCGGACGGCCGGCGCCGCCAGCGCGCCTCCGGGCGGCGGCGCAGCGCGCCGAGGCCGGAGCAGGGCACGTCGACCAGCACCCGGTCGAAGCCGCCGGAGCGCCAGGCCGGGCGGGTCCCGTCGGCCGCGATCACGGTGTACGGGCCGGGGTTGCCCTCCAGCGCCCGCGCCACCAGTCGGGCCCGGTGGGGCTGCTTCTCGCTCGCGACCAGCGCGGCGCCCCGCTCGGCGGCCAGCGCCCCGAGCAGCGCGGCCTTGCCGCCGGGGCCGGCGCAGCCGTCCAGCCAGAGCCGGTCCGGCCCGTCCAGCGGCGCCGCGGCCAGCGCCAGCGCGACCAGCTGGCTGCCCTCGTCCTGCACGCCCGCCCGGTTCTCCCGGACCGCCTCGACGGAGCCCGGGTCGCCGCCCTCGGCGAGCCGCAGCGCGAACGGGGACCAGCGGCCCGGCTCGGCCTCCGGCAGCGCGTCGGCCAGCTCGCCGACGGTGGCCCGGCCGGGGCGGGCGATCAGGGTGACCTCGGGCCGCTCGTTGTCGGCCCGCAGCAGTTCCTCCATCGCGGTGCGTCCGGAGGCGTCGGGCTGCCAGCGGCCGAGCGAGTCCCAGAGGGCGGAGACCACCCAGCGCGGGTGCGAGTGGACGACGGCCAGGTGGTCCTCGGCGTCCTTGTCGTACGGCGGGGCGACCTGCTCGATCCAGGCGTCCAGGTCGTGGGCGCTGATCCGGCGCAGCACGGCGTTGACGAACTTGGCCTTGCCGTCGCCGAGCACCACCCGGGCCAGCTCGACGGTCGCCGAGACGGCCGCGTGGCTGGGGATGCGGGTGGTGAGCAGCTGGTGCGCGCCGAGCGAGAGGACGTCCAGCACCGGCGGGTCGACCTTGCTGAGCGGTCGGTCGATGCAGGCGGCGATGATCGCGTCGTAGGTGCCCTGCAGGCGCAGGGTGCCGTAGACCAGCTCGGTGGCGAGGGCGGCGTCGCGCCGGTCCATGCCCTTCTGCTCGGCCTCGCGGAGCAGGGAGGGGAGGATCAGGTTGGCGTACGCGTCGCGCTCGTCGACGGCGCGCAGTGCGCGGAACGCGACGATCCGGGCCGGGTCCTTCTTCGGACGGCGGTGCGGGCGGGGGGCGCGCTTGGCGCTGGGGGTGGTCACAGGTGCCTCAAGGTGCTGCGGTGGTTATCAACGAACGACTATCAACGAACGGCTGTCAACGAACTGCTGTCGACGAACACGGGCGGTCTCGATCGGCCTCGAACGAACAGTAGCGCCAAACCGGGGCGTCAGCCCCCGAAGCGCTCCCCCGCCTCCAGCCGCGCGCCCCGGGCCCAGTCGGCGGCCCGCATCTCCTTCTTGCCCTGCGGACGCACCTCCCCGAGCTCGACGTCGTGGCTGCCGGTCCCGACCCGGACGCTGTTCTTGCCCGCCATGGCGACCTCGCCCGGCGCCAGCTCGGCGGAGTCCGGCAGCAGCCGGACCGGCCCGGTGACCTTCAGCCGCTCGCCCCGGAACTCCGTCCAGGCCCCCGGTGCCGGCGCGCAGCCCCGCACCACCCGGTCGATCCGCAGCGCGGGGTGGTTCCAGTCGATCCGGGCGTCCTCGACGGTGATCTTCGGCGCCAGGGTGACGCCCTCGGCCGGCTGCGGCACGGCGTGCAGGGAGCCGTCCTCGATGCCGTCCATGGTGGCCGCGAGCAGCCGCGCCCCGGAGACCGAGAGCCGGGTGAGCAGCTCGCCGCTGGTGTCGCTCGGGCGGATCTCCTCGGTGATCACGCCGTAGACCGGGCCGGAGTCCAGGCCCTGCTCGATCAGGAAGGTCGACGCGCCGGTGACCTCGTCACCGGCCAGCACCGCGTGCTGGACCGGGGCCGCGCCGCGCCAGGCGGGGAGCAGCGAGAAGTGCAGGTTGACCCAGCCGTGCTTGGGGATCTCCAGGGTGCCGGGGCGCAGCAGCGCGCCGTAGGCGACCACCGGGCAGCAGTCGGGGGCGAGCTCGGTGAGCCGGGCGACGAAGTCCGGGTCGCTGGGCTTCGCCGGCTTGAGGACCTCGATCCCGGCCTCCTCGGCGCGCTGAGCGACGGGGCTGGCGACCAGCTTGCGCCCGCGCCCGGCCGGGGCGTCGGGGCGGGTGACCACCGCGACGACCTCGTGCCGGTCCGAGGCGAGCAGGGCGTCCAGGGCGGGAACGGCGACCTCGGGGGTGCCGGCGAAGACGAGGCGCATCAAGTGCCTTTCTGGTGGAGGAAGTCGGTGAGGCCCGCGGGGGACGGACCGCGACAGGGGAACGGACGAGGAGGGGGACGGAGGGTCAGCGGGCGGAGCCGAAGGTGCTGTGCGGCGAGACCTTGACCACCGGGGCCGGCCCGCCGCCCCAGTCCGCCTCCCGGATCGCCTTCAGCGCGGCCTTGCGCTGCTCCCGGTCCAGACGGTCGATGAAGACGATGCCGTCCAGGTGGTCGGTCTCGTGCTGGATGCACCGGGCGAGCAGCCGGGTGCCCTCCAGCGTCACCGGATCGCCGTACATGTTGAAGCCCTTGGCCACCACGCCGTACGCGCGCTTGGTGTCGTAGCGCAGCCCGGGCAGCGACAGGCAGCCCTCGGGGCCGTCCTGCTCCTCCTCGCTCAGCGACAGGTCGGGGTTGATCAGGTGCCCGGTGACGCCGTCCACGTGGTATGTGAACACCCGCAGGGAGACGCCGAGTTGGGGCGCGGCGAGGCCGGCGCCGGGGGCGTCCAGCATGGTGTCGGTGAGGTCGGCCACCAGCTTGCGCAGTTCCTTGTCGAAGGTGGTCACCGGCTTGGCGGTGGACCGCAGGACGGGGTCTCCGAAGAGACGGATCGGCTGGATCGCCACGGGGTACGGGCTCCTGTCCGTAGGGGCGCGGGCTGCGGTCGGCCGCTGGTTCACCCGCCAGTCTATGCAACCCGCGCGGCCGCCCGACGGGGGCTTCCCCGGGGCCGGATCGGCGGCCGCCGCGGCCCGACTGTGCCGAGCCGCGTTACCCCGGCCCCCGCTTCGGCGTTGGTCAAGAGAGATTGACCGGGGCCGGGCGCATCGGGACACCGAGTGCCGGCCGACCCAACCGTACGGAAGGTGGCACGTAGGCCATGGCCGAGCAGATCAACCACGACGCCCGGGCGCGGGCGAGCCTGCACCTGCTGGTGCGGGACATCGAGCGGGTGAGGCGGCAGGTCGACGCGCTGCGGACGCTCACCGCTCAACTGGGCAACGTCTACCGTCCGCGCCGACCGAGCACCTCGGCCGGCTTCGTGGTGTACGGGCGGGCGCCGGCGCCGACCGTGCGCCTGGCGCAGGAGCTGCGGGAGAGCGTGGAGACCCTGGTGGCGGCGGCGGTCGAGTTCGACCGGGCGCTGGGCTTCTCCTGGGACTCGGTGGGCTCCGCCCTCGGGGTCACCAAGCAGGCGGTGCACCGGCGCTACGGCATGCGCCGCCCGACCAGCGAGCTCCTCGCCGCGAGCGGCGCCGTCCCGGGCCAGAGCCGCCCGGACCGCTCCGAGGAACTGCCCGCCGGCGCCGAGCGCACCGGTCTGGCGACGACCGTCCCGGCGGCCCGCCAGGGCGGCCTGGACCGCAGCAGCCTGGACCGCGCCGTCCTGGACCGCACCCCGATGGACCGCACTTCGATGGACCGCACGCCGATCGACCGCACCCCGATGGACCGCGGCGCCATCGACCGCACCCCGATCGACCGCGGTACGACCGACCGCGGCACCGCCGTCGACCGCCCCCAGCCGGACCGGCCCGGCATCCCGCTGCGCGGCTGACCGAGCCGCCGCAGCCGGGCCGTCCGGGGCGGGGTGGCCCACTCACCCCGCCCCATCGGCCCGTCCCACCGGGCCTCCGGGCCTCCGGACCGCCGACCCACCGGGCCACCCGATCACCAGGCCGCCGACCCACCAGGCCCACCAGGCCCCCCAGCCCCCCGGGCCGCCCGGCCGCGAAGCCCCCAGCTCCCCAGCCCCTCAGCCGATGTCCGTCGGATCCACCCGCACCCGCACCGGCTCCGCCGTCCGCAGCGCGATCCGCGCGATCTGCGCCGCCTTGAGCGCCGTCGCCAGCGCGGCCCCCTGCCCGGGCGACACCCGCAGCAGCGCGCGCTCCTGCTCCTCCCCCCGCAGCGCCGGCACCGGCACCGGCCCGAGCACGTCCGCCCCCTCGGGCAGCCGGATCAGGTTCAGCAGGTCCGCGACCGCCGAGGGGCTCCCGCTCACCGAGGCCATCCGGGAGACCGGCGGGAAGTGCAGTTGCGCCCGTTCGTCCCGTTCCAGCCCGGCGTGCCCCAGTGGGTCCCAGCGGACCAGTGCCTGCACCGGACGGGCCGACGGCTCGGCGACCACGACCACCGTCCCGCCCTCCGTCGAGGGGCGCACCAGCGCGGCCGCCGCGAGCCAGAGCCGCAGCGTCTCCTCCCCCGCCCGCAGGTCGGGCCGGCTCAGCAGGGCCCAGCCGTCGAGCAGCAGCGCGGCCCCGTACCCGCCGCCCTCCACCACCGGTTCCGCGCCGGGCGTGGAGATCACCAGGGAGGGCTCGTCCGGCACGGTGGCCAGCACCGAGTCCCGGCCCGAGGTCCGCACCGGGATGCGCGGGAACGCCTTGCCCAGTTCCTCCGCCGTCCGCCGGGCCCCGACCACCTGGGCGCGCAGCCGGAAGGACCCGCACTCGGGGCAGTGCCAGTCGTTCTCCGGTTCCCCGCACCAGCCGCACACCAGGGCGTCCGCCGAGGGTGCCTCCAGCGGCCCCTCGCAGCGCCGGCAGCGGGCGGGGGTCCGGCAGCGTCCGCAGGTCAGTCTGGGCACGTAGCCGCGCCGGGGCACCTGGATGAGCACGGGGTGACCGGCGGCCAGGGACTCCCGGGCGGCTTCCCAGGCCACCGAGGGCAGCCGGGCGGCCTGGGCGGCGGCGTCCCGGTGCTGGTCCTGGTCGGTGACGGTCCGCACCCTGGGCGCGACCTGCCGCACCGTCTCGCGGTCCGCGACCAGCGGGCGCGCCCAGCCGGTGCTGACCAGCTGCGCGCCCTCGACCGTCACCGCGTGCCCGCCGAGCAGCACCGCCGCGCCCTCGTCGGCGGCGCGCAGCAGCGCCACCTCGCGCACGTGCGGGTGCGGCGCGCGCGGGTCGCTGTGGCTGTTGTCGCCGTCCGACCAGACGACGACCAGCCCGAGGTCCCGCACCGGCGCGAACATGGTGGCCCTGGTCCCGATCACGGCGTGCACCGAGCCGCGGCTCACCGCGAGCCAGCGCCGGTAGCGTTCGCGCGGGCCGAGGTCGGCCTCCAGCGCCACGTGCATCCCGGGGCCGAGCAGCTCGGTCAGGGCCTGGTCGACCCGGGCCACCGAGCGTCCTTCCGGGAGCACCACCAGCGCCCCGCGCCCGCCCGCCAGTGTCGCGGCCACTGCCCGGGCGATCTCGTACGGCCAGCCCGGGCCGGGCAGCGCCGACCAGACGGCGCGCGGCGAGCCGCCCCCGGCGAGGGCGGCGAGGAAGTCCGGTCCGGCCGGGTAGCGCTGCCAGCCGCCGGGGGCGGGGGCGGCCGGGCGGGGCAGCGGGGGCGGCGAGGGTTCGGCCTCGGCCTTGGCGTGCCGGGGCGGGACGGCGAGCTGGAGCACGTCGGCCAGCGTCCCGGCGTACCGGTCGGCGACGGTGCGGCACAGCCGCAGCAGCTGCGGGGTGAGCACCGGTTCGGGTGAGAGCACCTGGGCCAGCGGGGCGAGCGGGCCGGCGAAGTCGCTCTTCTCCAGCCGGGCGACGATGAAGCCGTCGTGCAGTTCCCCGCCCTCGCGCTGGCCCCGCACCACCCGGGCCCCGAACCGCACCCGGACCCGCACGCCGGGCTGGGCCTCCTCGGCCATGCCGGCCGGCACCTCGTAGTCGAAGAACTTGTCGATGGTGAGCACGCCCTTGTCCACCACGACCCGGGCCACCGGCAGGTGCTCGGCCCGTTTGGCCCCGTGCCAGGTGCGCGGCTTGGCCCGCTTGACCGTCTCCCGGATGAACGCCAGCTGCTCGGGCTCGGCGCCCCCGTTCTCCCCTGTGCTGCTCATCGCCACCAAGTACTACCAGGTCACACCGACAACGCACGAAGCGGCGCCCACCCCCGTTCGGGGGCGGGCGCCGCCTCAAGCATTGCTCGGCACCGCTCGACACTGCTCGGCGCCACGGGGCACCGCCGGTGCCCGGGCCGCGGACGTCAGTCCTGCACGGCCGCCTTCAGCTGCTCCACCCGGTCGGTGCGCTCCCAGGTGAAGTCCGGCAGCTCACGGCCGAAGTGGCCGTACGCGGCGGTCTGGGAGTAGATCGGGCGCAGCAGGTCCAGGTCGCGGATGATCGCGGCCGGACGCAGGTCGAAGACCTCGGAGACGGCCTTCTGGATCGCGAGGACCGGCACGCTCTCGGTGCCGAAGGTCTCCACGAACAGGCCGACCGGCTCGGCCTTGCCGATCGCGTACGCGACCTGCACCTCGGCGCGGCGGGCGAGGCCGGCGGCGACGATGTTCTTCGCCACCCAGCGCATCGCGTACGCGGCCGAGCGGTCCACCTTGGACGGGTCCTTGCCGGAGAAGGCGCCGCCGCCGTGGCGGGCCATGCCGCCGTAGGTGTCGATGATGATCTTGCGGCCGGTGAGCCCGGCGTCGCCCATCGGGCCGCCGATCTCGAAGCGGCCGGTCGGGTTGACCAGCAGGCGGTAGCCCTCGGTGGTCAGCTTGATGCCCTGCTCGGCCAGCGCCTTCAGCTCCGGCTCGACCACGAACTCGCGGATGTCCGGGGTGAGCAGCGACTCCAGGTCGATGTCGCTGGCGTGCTGGGTGGAGACGACCACGGTGTCGAGGCGGACGGCCTTGTCGCCGTCGTACTCGATGGTGACCTGGGTCTTGCCGTCGGGGCGCAGGTACGGGATGGTCCCGTTCTTGCGCACCTCGGTGAGGCGGCGGGAGAGGCGGTGCGCCAGGGTGATCGGCAGCGGCATGAGCTCGGGCGTCTCGTCGGACGCGTAGCCGAACATCAGGCCCTGGTCACCGGCGCCCTGCTTGTCCAGGTCGTCCTCGTCACCCTCGACCCGTGCCTCGTACGCGGTGTCGACGCCCTGCGCGATGTCGGGCGACTGGGCACCGATGGACACCGAGACGCCGCAGGAGGCGCCGTCGAAGCCCTTCTTGGAGCTGTCGTAGCCGATCTCCAGGATCTTGTCCCGGACGAGCTGGGCGATCGGCGCGTACGCCTTGGTGGTCACCTCGCCGGCCACGTGCACCTGGCCGGTGGTGATGAGCGTCTCCACGGCGACCCGGGACGTCGGGTCCTCCCGGAGGAGAGCGTCAAGGATGGTGTCGCTGATCTGGTCAGCGATCTTGTCGGGGTGTCCCTCGGTCACGGACTCCGAGGTGAACAGGCGGCGAGACACAGCGCTCCCTGGGGTTGCAGCGGCTGCTGACTGAAGTTCCCCGGGGCGACCCGGGGAACTCCGGAAAGACTTGATTCCTGGAGTCTAACGGTCTGGTTCCGTCGAACGTCACCCGCTTCAGGATTTCTCGACCGCCGCGCGACCGGTTCCGATCAGTTGCCGCCCATTTCCAGCCGCTTTGCGACCAGGTCCCAGACCACGTCCGCGAGCGCCTCCTTCGGGCCCACCGGAACGGCGGTCTCACTGCCGTCCGAGCCCAGAACCACGGCCTCGTTGACGTCCGTGCCGAAGGCCTTGCCGTCGCCCACCTCGTTCACGACGAGCAGGTCACAGCCCTTGCGGGCGAGCTTGGCGCGGCCGTTGGCGAGCACGTCGTCGGTCTCCGCCGCGAAACCCACCACGAGTTGACCCGAACGGGCCCGGTGGGCCGACACCTCGGCCAGGATGTCGGGGTTGCGGACCAGGGCGACGGGCGACGGCTCGACCCCCTCGACCTTCTTGATCTTGCCGGTCACGTACTCGGCGGGCCTGAAGTCCGCCACCGCCGCGGCCATGACCACGGCGTCCGCGTCCCGGACCGCCTCCAGCGCCGCCTCGCGCAGCTGCAGCGCGGTCGAGACGTGCACCACGTCCACCCCGGCCGGGTCCGGCAGCTCGGCATTGGCCGAGAGCAACGTCACTCGGGCCCCGCGCGCCGCGGCCGTCGTGGCGAGCGCGTAGCCCTGCTTGCCGGAGGAGCGGTTGCCCAGGTAGCGGACCGGGTCCAGCGGCTCCCGGGTGCCGCCGGCCGAGACCACCACGTGCCGGCCCGCCAGGTCGGTCGGCACCGGCCCGCCCCGGCGCAGCACCGCCCGGCAGGCGTCGAAGATCGCGGACGGCTCGGGCAGCCGGCCCTTGCCGGTGTCCTTGCCGGTCAGCCGCCCGACGGCCGGCTCCAGCACGATCACACCGCGCCGGCGCAGGGTGGCCACGTTGTCCCGGGTGGCCGGGTGCTCCCACATCTCGGTGTGCATGGCGGGCGCCACCACGACCGGACAGCGGGCGGTGAGCAGGGTGTTGGTGAGCAGGTCGTCGGCGAGGCCGTGGGCGGCCTTGGCGATCAGGTCGGCGGTTGCCGGGGCGACCACGACCAGGTCGGCCTGCTGCCCGATCCGCACGTGCGGCACCTCGTGCACGCGCTCCCAGGTCTCGGTGGCGGCCGGACGCCCGGACAGCGCGGCCCAGGTCGCCTCACCGACGAAGTGCAGCGCGGCCGCGGTCGGCACCACGGTGACCTGGTGGCCCGACTCGGTGAAGCGTCGCAGCAGCTCGCACGCCTTGTACGCGGCGATCCCGCCGCTCACGCCGAGGACCACGCGGGGGGCGTCCGCACTCAGAGTCATCTACCGGCCTTTCTCCGCATCGGGGCTCCGCATCGGGAACGCGCCCACCCTACGGCCCCGCGGCCGGCACCCGCTCGGCGCCCCTCCCCGCGGCGGAACGGGCTTCCGGGGGGTCTGCGCACCCCACGGGGAACACCGGCAGCCCCCGGGGAACACCGCACCCCGGGGAACACCGGAGCCCCGCCCGGGAAACACCGAAGGGCCCGGCGGAAACGATTCCGCCGGGCCCTTCCGGAAATTCAGCGACCGCCTCAGGCAGCCTCGACCGCCTCGGCGGTCAGCATGCCCGCGTTGATCTCGCGCAGCGCGATCGACAGCGGCTTCTCGTGCACGTGGGTGTCGACCAGCGGGCCGACGTACTCCAGCAGGCCCTCGCCGAGCTGGGAGTAGTACGCGTTGATCTGCCGCGCGCGCTTGGCGGCGTAGATCACGAGGCTGTACTTGGAGTCGGTGGCCTCAAGCAGCTCGTCGATCGGCGGGTTGATGATGCCCTCGGGCGCGGTCATCGAAGAGGACACGCTAAAACCTTCCGAAAGGGTGGAAAAGACAGACAGGTCAGGCTACACCGAGCAAGGCTAGCAGTTCGGCCGCTACCTGCTCGACGGAGGTGTTGACAAGGGTCGTGTCGAACTCGGGCTCGGCCGCGAGCTCGACCTTGGCCGCCTCCAGCCGCTTCTCGATCACGTCCTGCGCCTCGGTGCCCCGGCCGGTCAGCCGGCGGACCAGCTCGTCCCAGCTCGGCGGGGCCAGGAACACCAGCTGCGCCTCGGGCATCGAGCCGCGGACCTGACGGGCGCCCTGGAGGTCGATCTCCAGCAGCACCGGCTCGCCGCGCTCCAGCTTCTCCTGCACGGCCGCACGCGGGGTCCCGTAGCGGTTCCCGGCGAACTCGGCCCACTCCAGCAGTTCGCCGTTGGCGACCAGCTTGTCGAACTCGTCGTTGTCGACGAAGTGGTACTGGACCCCGTTCTTCTCGCCCGGCCTCGGACGGCGGGTCGTCGCCGACACCGAGAGCCAGACCTCGGGGTGCATCTTCCTCATATGAGCGACGACCGTGCTCTTGCCGACCCCCGAAGGGCCGGAGAGCACGGTCAGCCGCGGACGCTCACTCATGCACCGATTATCCCGGATCGCGGAGGATCCTGGGACCACGGGGGCACGGTCAGGCGGCGCCACCGCCGAACTCCCGCTCCAGGGAAGCGATCTGGTTCGTGCCGAGGCCCCGGACACGCCGGCTCTCGCTGATGCCGAGGCGCTCCATGATCTGCTTGGCGCGGACCTTGCCGACGCCCGGAAGGGACTCCAGCAGGGCCGAGACCTTCATCTTGCCGATCACGTCGTTGTCGGCCTTGCCGGCCTTGATCACCTCGTGCAGGGAGGCGCCGGAGTGCTTGAGCCGGTTCTTGACCTCGGCGCGCTCCCGGCGAGCCTCGGCGGCCTTGGCGAGCGCGGCGGTGCGCTGTTCAGGGGTAAGGGGCGGAAGGGCCACGCCGTTCACCTCAGGGTGTGGATGGATGGATTGAGCTAGGACTGGTTCGGTACCGAGGACACCGTCCGCAAGGGGAACCACAAGGCCCTGACCTGCGGGAGCCACGGAAATCGCGGCTCGCCGATGACCTATCGCCGGACACTACCCGGATTGCGGCGCCACGTCAGGAAAAGAACACGAAAAGTCCTGGTCAGCCAAGGCCGACCAGGACTTTCCAGGGCAAAATGACCGCGATTGCGAGGCTTTGGCGGCGCCGATGTGACGGCGCTCACGTCAACTCCCCGGCCACCGCGCGGTGCTGCGGACACTCCGCAGGGTCACCGCGCGGCTACCGGAAGAACTCGTTCCGCTACTTGACGGCGTCCGCGAACTCGCCGACGAAGCGCTCCGCGGCACCGCGCAGCGCCGGCACCGACGGGCCGTGCTTGAGCACGTCCCGGCTGACGCTCGGCACCACGTTGATCACCGCGGCGCCGAACACCCGCGGCAGGTCCGCCATGGTCGCGCCCTGGGCGCCGATCCCGGGGGCCAGCAGCGGGCCGTTGATGGCCAGTTCCACGCCCGCGTCGGCCAGCGTCGCGCCGACCACCGCGCCGAAGGAGCCCAGCGGCGCGGCGCCCTCGTTCTCGGCCGCCAGCTGCCGCAGCACCGAGGCCGCGACCGGCTCGCCGTCCGCGCCCACCGCGCGCTGCACCTCGGCGCCCTCCGGGTTGGAGGTGAGCGCCAGCGCGAACACGCCGCAGCCCTGCTCCCGGGCCAGGTCCAGGGCCGGGCGCAGCGAGCCGAAGCCCAGGTACGGGCTGACCGTCACCGCGTCCGAGAACAGCGGGCTGCCCGGCGACAGGAAGGCCTCGGCGTACGCGGCCATGGTGGAGCCGATGTCGCCGCGCTTGGCGTCCATCAGGACCAGCGCGCCGGCCGCCCGGGCCTCCTCGACGGTCTTCTCCAGCACCGCGACGCCCTTGCTGCCGAAGCGCTCGAAGAAGGCGGCCTGCGGCTTGAGCACGGCCACCCGGTCGGCCAGCGCCTCGACCACGGTGCGGCTGAAGGTCTCCAGACCGGCGAGGTCGTCGCCGAGCCCCCAGGCGGCGAGCAGGGACGCGTGCGGGTCGATGCCGACGCAGAGCTGGCCGCGGGTGTCGAGGGCCTGGCGCAGCCGGGTGCCGAACGGGGCGAGGGTCATGTCGTCTCTTTCCGGAGGTGGTGGGGGGTTCAGGAGCTGCGCACGGCGCTGCCGACGGCGTCGGCCAGGCTGCGGAAGCCGCCCGCGCGGACCTTGGCGGACAGGCCCTTGTGGATCCGGCGGCACCAGAACGGGCCCTCGTAGATGAACGCGCTGTAGCCCTGGACCAGGTCGGCGCCGTGGACGATCCGCTGCCAGGCGTCCTCGGCGGTCTCGATGCCGCCGACCGAGACCAGGGTGAGCCGGCCCTCGGTGCGGGCGCGCAGCCGCTGGAGCACCTCCAGGGCGCGGGCCTTGAGCGGGGCACCGGACAGGCCGCCCATGCCGATCTCCTCGACCCGCCCGGCGTCGGTGCGCAGGCCCTCGCGGCCGATCGTGGTGTTGGTGGCGATGATGCCGTCCAGGCCCAGCTCCAGGGCGAGGTCGGCGACCGCGTCGACGTCCTCGTCGGCCAGGTCGGGGGCGATCTTGACCAGCAGCGGCACGTGGTGCGCGGTGGTGCGGTCGGCGGCCTCGCGGACGGCGGCGAGCAGCGGCCGCAGGTGGTCCACGGCCTGGAGGTTGCGCAGCCCGGGGGTGTTCGGCGAGCTGACGTTGACCACCAGGTAGTCGGCGTACTTGGCCAGCCGCTCGGTGGACTTCACGTAGTCGGCGACGGCGTCGGCCTCCTCGACCACCTTGGTCTTGCCGATGTTGACGCCGACCACCGGGGTGGAGCTGGTGTGCGGGCGGGCGGCCAGCCGGGCCGCGACCCGGGCCGAGCCCTGGTTGTTGAAGCCCATCCGGTTGATCAGCGCGCGGTCCTCGACCAGGCGGAACAGCCGGGGCGCCGGGTTGCCGGGCTGGGGCTCGCCGGTGATGGTGCCGATCTCGACGTAGTCGAAGCCGAGCATCGACAGGCCGTCGATGCCGACGCCGTTCTTGTCGAATCCGGCCGCCAGGCCGAACGGGCCCGGCAGGTCGAGGCCGAGGGCGCGGGTGCGCAGGGCCCGGTCGCGCGGGGCGAGCACCAGCCGCACCAGGGTGCGCAGTCCGGGCACCGAGGAGCCGAGGCGGATCCAGAAGAAGGCCAGGTGGTGGGCCTTCTCGGGGTCCATCTTCTTGAAGACCAGGTCGAACAGAAGCTTGTACAAGGGTGGTTCAACTCCCGGAGCGGAGAGAGTAGGGGCGCGGGCGCAGCCCGTCGGAAGAGAAGAAGGGCGGCGGCGGGCGACGGGTGGGCGGGCACGGCAGTGGGGGGCACCCAGCGGTTCCGGTGCCCCCCACTGCGGTGGTGCTACTTGCGGCCGGCGTTGATCAGCTCGGCGTGCTCCTGGAGCGACATCACCCCGACCTCGTCGCGCAGCAGCGCGTCCATGCCCTGCACCGCCGCGCCCATCGCCTGGACGGTGGTCAGGCAGGGCACCGCGCGGGCCACGGCCGCGGTGCGGATCTCGTAGCCGTCGAGGCGGCCACCGGTGCCGTACGGCGTGTTGATGATGAGGTCGACCTCACCGTCGTGGATCAGCTGGACGATGGTCCGCTCGCCGTTCGGGCCCTCGCCCTCGCTGTGCTTGCGCACCAGCGTGGACGGGATGCCACCGCGGTGGAGCACCTCGGCGGTGCCGGCGGTGGCGAGCACCTCGAAGCCGAGGTTGACCAGCGCCCGGGCCGGGAAGACCAGGTTGCGCTTGTCGCGGTTGGCCACCGAGACGAAGACCTTGCCCTTGGTCGGCAGCGCGCCGTACGCGCCGGCCTGCGCCTTGGCGTAGGCGGTGCCGAACACCTTGTCGATGCCCATGACCTCACCGGTCGAGCGCATCTCCGGGCCGAGCACGGTGTCCACCCCGCGGCCGTGGATGTCGCGGAAGCGGCTCCACGGCATCACGGCCTCCTTGACCGCGATCGGCGCGTCGGCGGGCAGCGTGCCGCCGTCGCCCTCGGCCGGGAGCAGGCCCTCGGCGCGCAGCTCGGCGATGGTGGCGCCGAGCGAGATCCGGGCGGCGGCCTTGGCCAGCGGCACGGCGGTCGCCTTGGAGGTGAACGGGACGGTCCGGGAGGCGCGGGGGTTGGCCTCCAGCACGTAGAGGATGTCCCCGGCCATGGCGAACTGGATGTTGATCAGACCGCGGACGCCGACACCGCGCGCGATGGCCTCGGTGGAGGTGCGCAGGCGCTTGATGTCGAAGCCGCCGAGGGTGATCGGGGGCAGCGCGCAGGCCGAGTCGCCGGAGTGGATGCCGGCCTCCTCGATGTGCTCCATGACGCCGCCGAGGTAGAGCTCGGTGCCGTCGTAGAGCGCGTCGACGTCGATCTCCACCGCGTCGTCCAGGAAGCGGTCGATGAGCACCGGGTGCTCGGAGATCAGACCGGCGTGCCGCTCCAGGTAGGAGGCGAGCGAGGCCTCGTCGTAGACGATCTCCATGCCGCGGCCGCCGAGCACGTAGGACGGGCGGGCGAGGACGGGGTAGCCGATCTCGTCGGCGATCGCCTTGGCGTCCTCGAAGGAGAAGGCGGTGCCGTGCTTGGGGGCCGGCAGGCCGGCGTCGCGCAGGACGCGGCCGAAGGCGCCGCGCTCCTCGGCGAGGTCGATCGCCTCGGGCTGGGTGCCGACGATCGGCACGCCGTTGTCCTTGAGCGCCTGGGCCAGGCCGAGCGGGGTCTGGCCGCCGAGCTGGACGATCACGCCGGCGAGCGGGCCGGCCTGCTGCTCGGCGTGGACGATCTCCAGCACGTCCTCCAGGGTGAGCGGCTCGAAGTAGAGCCGGTCGGAGGTGTCGTAGTCGGTGGAGACGGTCTCCGGGTTGCAGTTGACCATGACGGTCTCGTACCCGGCGTCGGCGAGCGCGAAGGAGGCGTGCACGCAGGAGTAGTCGAACTCGATGCCCTGGCCGATGCGGTTCGGGCCGGAGCCCAGGATGATCACGGCGGGCTTGGTGCGCGGGGCGACCTCGTTCTCCTCGTCGTAGGACGAGTAGAAGTACGGGGTCTTGGCGGCGAACTCGGCGGCGCAGGTGTCGACGGTCTTGAAGACCGGGCGGATGCCGAGGGCGTGGCGCACCTCGCGGACGACGTCCGGCTTCAGGCCGCGGATCTCGCCGATCTGCTGGTCGGAGAAGCCGTGCCGCTTGGCGTGGCGCAGCAGCTCGGGGGTGAGCTCGTCGGCCTCGGCCAGCTCGCCGGCGATCTCGTCCAGCAGGAAGAGCTGGTCGACGAACCACGGGTCGATCCTGGTGGTCTCGAACACCTCCTCCGGGGTGGCGCCGGCCCGGATGGCCTCCATGACGGTGTTGATCCGGCCGTCGGTCGGCACGACCGCCTTGGCCAGCAGCTCCGCCTTGTCCCCGACGGGGCCGGTCCAGCCGAACTGGGAGCCCTTCTTCTCCAGCGAGCGCAGGGCCTTCTGGAGCGCCTCGGGGAAGTTGCGGCCCAGGGCCATGGCCTCGCCGACGGACTTCATGGTGGTGGTCAGCGTCGCGTCGGCGCTCGGGAACTTCTCGAACGCGAACCGCGGCACCTTGACGACGACGTAGTCGAGGCTCGGCTCGAAGGAGGCCGGGGTCTCCTCGGTGATGTCGTTGGGGATCTCGTCCAGGGTGTAGCCGACGGCCAGCTTGGCGGCGATCTTGGCGATCGGGAAGCCGGTGGCCTTGGAGGCGAGCGCCGAGGAGCGGGAGACGCGCGGGTTCATCTCGATGACGATGACCCGGCCGTCCACGGGGTTGACGGCGAACTGGATGTTGCAGCCGCCGGTGTCGACGCCGACCTCGCGGATCACGGCGATGCCGATGTCGCGCAGGATCTGGTACTCGCGGTCGGTGAGGGTCATCGCCGGGGCGACGGTGATCGAGTCACCGGTGTGCACGCCCATCGGGTCGAAGTTCTCGATGGAGCAGACGACCACGACGTTGTCGTTCTTGTCGCGCATCAGCTCCAGCTCGTACTCCTTCCAGCCGAGGATGGACTCCTCCAGGAGCACCTCGGTGGTCGGCGAGAGGGTCAGGCCCTGGCCGGCGATGCGGCGCAGGTCCTCCTCGTTGTGGGCGAAGCCGGAGCCGGCGCCGCCCATGGTGAAGGAGGGGCGCACGACGACCGGGTAGCCGCCGAGGGTGTCGACCCCGGCCAGCACCTCGTCCATGGTGTGGCAGATGACCGAGCGGGCGGACTCGCCGTGGCCGATCTCGGCGTTGACGGCCTCGACGACGCCCTTGAAGAGCTCGCGGTCCTCGCCCTTGTTGATCGCCTCGACGTCGGCGCCGATCAGCTCGACGCCGTACTTCTCCAGCGTGCCGGCCGCGTGCAGCGAGATCGCAGTGTTGAGCGCGGTCTGGCCGCCCAGGGTCGGCAGCAGCGCGTCGGGGCGCTCCTTGGCGATGATCTTCTCGACGAACTCCGGGGTGATCGGCTCGACGTAGGTGGCGTCGGCGATCTCCGGGTCGGTCATGATCGTGGCCGGGTTGGAGTTCACCAGCACGACCCGCAGGCCCTCGGACTTGAGGACCCGGCAGGCCTGCGTACCCGAGTAGTCGAACTCGGCGGCCTGGCCGATCACGATCGGGCCGGAGCCGATCACCAGGACGGACTTGATGTCAGTGCGCTTAGGCACGCTGGCCCTCCATGAGCTTCACGAAGCGGTCGAACAGGTAGGCGGCGTCGTGCGGACCGGCGGCCGCTTCGGGGTGGTACTGCACGCTGAAGGCGGGGACGTCGAGTGCCTGGAGGCCCTCGACCACGTCGTCGTTGAGGCAGACGTGGGAGACCTCGACCCGCCCGAAGGGGGTGTCGCTCGCCTTGTCCAGCGGGGCGTTCACGGCGAAGCCGTGGTTGTGGGCGGTCACCTCGACCTTGCCGGTGGTGCGGTCCTGCACCGGCTGGTTGATGCCGCGGTGGCCGTACTTGAGCTTGTAGGTGCCGAAGCCCAGGGCGCGGCCGAGGATCTGGTTGCCGAAGCAGATCCCGAAGAACGGGGTCTTCCGCTCCAGCACGCCCCGCGCCACGGCGACCTGGTGGTCGGCGGTGGCCGGGTCGCCCGGGCCGTTGGAGAAGAAGACGCCGTCGGGGTTGACGGCGTAGACGTCCTCCAGGGTGGAGTTCGCCGGCAGCACGTGCACCTCGATGCCGCGCTCGGCCATCCGCTGCGGGGTCATCGCCTTGATGCCGAGGTCCAGCGCGGCGACGGTGAAGCGCTTCTCACCGATCGCGGGGACGACGTACGGCTCGGTCGTGGCGACCTCGGCGCACAGGTCGGCGCCCTTCATCTCGGGCGACTCCTGCACCCGGGCGAGCAGGGCGGCCGGGTCGGCCAGCGCCTCGCCGGAGAAGATGCCGCAGCGCATCGCGCCGCGCTCGCGCAGGTGGCGGGTCAGCGCGCGGGTGTCGATGCCGCTGATCCCGACGATGCCCTGGTCGACCAGTGCCTCGTCGAGCGAGCGCCGCGAGCGCCAGTTGGAGGCGATCCGGGCGGGGTCGCGGACGACGTAGCCGGCGACCCAGATCCGCTGGGACTCGTCGTCCTCGTCGTTCCAGCCGGTGTTGCCGATCTGCGGGGCGGTCATCACGACCACCTGGCGGTGGTACGACGGGTCGGTCAGGGTCTCCTGGTAGCCGGACATGCCGGTGTTGAAGACCGCCTCGCCGAAGGTCTCGCCGGTGGCGCCGTAGGCCTGTCCGCGGAAGGTCCGGCCGTCCTCCAGGACGAGCACGGCAGGCACTCGTTCCCGCCGTTGGCGCTGCGTGGTGGGGGCAGGTGCGGTCATTGCGCGGCCTCTTCCGTCTTCGTCTTCGTACGTGTTGCGAGCTGGGCGATCGCCTCGACCCAGGCGGCGTGCTCATCGGGGTGGTCGGCCCGGAAGCCGGAGTCCAGCTCCGTTCCCTCGTGCGTCCAGCTGACGACGAGCAGTCCGGAGGGGACGACCTTGCCGGCGATCCCGGAGTCCGTCCGGGCGCCGGTCAGGTGCGCGGCCGGGATCCAGAAGTCGACGTCGCCGGGGCGCTGCACCAGCAGGCCGTCCTCGCCGAGGGTGAGGTCGACGCGGCTGCGGGTGCCCAGGCCGTGGGCGACGACCCGGTCGAGCCAGTTCCCGGCGGTGGTCGTGCCGTGGTACCGGCCGCTGGTCTCCAGGAGGGTGCGCCCGGCGCGGGCCGGCACGGCCGGCAGCGGCGGGATGCCGGACTGCAGGGTGCGCCGCCAGTTCCAGCCCTGGCGCATCAGCCAGTAGACGAGGCCGATCACGATCAGCAGTCCGACGGACCAGCCGATGTAGCCGGGCCAGTCGGTGACCTTCGCCTGCTCCTGGGCGAGCGTGGCGCCGTCCATCACCGGTCGCCGTCCTGCTCGGCGAGCTCGCCGGCCAGGACGGTGGCGCGGCCCCGCAGGAAGGTGGCGTGCACCCGTCCGGGCAGGTCCAGGCCCTTGTAGGGGGTGTTGCGGCTGCGGGTGGCGAAGCTGTCCGGGTTCACGGCTCCACGGTACGCGGGATCGAACAGCACCAGGTTGGCGGGCTCACCCACCGAGATCGGCCGGCCCTGGCCGGCGAGACGTCCGATCCGGGCCGGGCGGTGCGACATCCGGTCCGCGACGCCCTCCCAGTTCAGCAGGCCGGTGTCGACCATGGTCTGCTGGACGACCGACAGGGCGGTCTCCAGGCCGACCATGCCCATCGCGGCCACGGCCCACTCGCAGTCCTTGTCCTCGTCCGGGTGCGGGGCGTGGTCGGTGGCGACGGCGTCGATGGTGCCGTCGGCCAGCGCCTCGCGCAGTGCCCGGACGTCCTCGGCGGTGCGCAGCGGCGGGTTCACCTTGTACACCGGGTCGTAGGTGCGGACCATCTCGTCGGTGAGCAGCAGGTGGTGCGGGGTCACCTCGGCGGTGACGTCCCAGCCCTTGGACTTGGCCCAGCGGACGATCTCGACCGAGCCGGCCGTGGAGAGGTGGCAGACGTGCAGCCGGGAGCCGACGTGCGCGGCGAGCAGCACGTCGCGGGCGATGATCGACTCCTCGGCGACGGCCGGCCAGCCGCCGAGCCCGAGCTCGCCGGAGACCTGGCCCTCGTTCATCTGGGCGCCCTCGGTCAGCCGGGGCTCCTGGGCGTGCTGGGCGACGACGCCGTCGAAGGCCTTGACGTACTCCAGGGCGCGGCGCATCAGCACCGCGTCGTCCACGCACTTGCCGTCGTCGGAGAAGACCCGGACGTTCGCGGCGGACTCGTGCATCGCGCCGAGCTCGGCGAGCTTCTTGCCCTCCAGGCCGACGGTGACGGCGCCGACCGGCTGCACGTCGCAGTAGCCGGCCTCCTGGCCGAGCCGCCAGACCTGCTCGACCACGCCGGCGGTGTCGGCCACCGGGGTGGTGTTGGCCATCGCGTGCACGGCGGTGAAGCCGCCCATCGCGGCGGCCCGGGTGCCGGTGAGCACGGTCTCGGCGTCCTCGCGGCCGGGCTCGCGCAGGTGGGTGTGCAGGTCGACCAGGCCGGGCAGGGCGATCAGCCCGGTGGCGTCGATCTCGATGTCCGCCTCGACCGTCAGGCCGGTCCCGATCTCCTTGACCACACCGTCGGCGAGGTGGAGGTCCTGCGGGGCGCCGCCCAGGATCTTGGCGTTGCGGATCAGGTAGCTGGTCACTGAGCGGTCTCCACGGAGTCGGTACGGGGGGCGTCGGCGGGGGCGTCGGCGAAGACGGCGCCACCGAGCAGCAGGTAGAGGACGGCCATCCGGACGGAGACGCCGTTGGCGACCTGCTCGATGGCGGTGCAGCGCGGCGAGTCGGCGACCTCGGCGGTGATCTCCATGCCGCGGACCATCGGGCCGGGGTGCATCACGATCGCCCGGTCCGGCAGCTGGGCCATCCGGCGGCCGTTCATGCCGTAGCGGCGGCTGTACTCGCGCTCGGTCGGGAAGAACGCGGCGTTCATCCGCTCGCGCTGCACCCGCAGCATCATCAGCGCGTCCGTCTTGGGCAGGACCTCGTCCAGGCTGTAGCTGATCTCGCAGGGCCAGTTCTCGACCCCGATCGGCAGCAGCGTGGGCGGGGCGACGAAGGTGACCTGCGCGCCGAGGGTGTTCAGCAGGTGGACGTTGGAGCGGGCGACCCGGCTGTGCAGGACGTCGCCGACGATGGTCACCCGGCGCCCGGCCAGGTCGTTGCCGCTGCCGGGGTTGAGGTGGCGGCGCATGGTGAAGGCGTCGAGCAGCGCCTGGGTGGGGTGCTCGTGGGTGCCGTCACCGGCGTTGATCACACTGCCGTGCAGCCAGTCGGACTGGGCCAGCCGGGCGGGCGCGCCGGAGGCGTGGTGGCGGATGACCACCGCGTCGGCGCCCATCGCCTGGAGGGTCAGCGCGGTGTCCTTGAGGCTCTCGCCCTTGGAGACCGAGGAGCCCTTGGCGGAGAAGTTGATGACGTCGGCCGAGAGGCGCTTCTCGGCGACCTCGAAGGAGGTCTTCGTCCGGGTGGAGTCCTCGAAGAAGAGGTTGACGACGGTGCGGCCGCGCAGCGTGGGCAGCTTCTTGACGGCCCGGCCGGAGAGCTGGGCCAGCTCCTCGGCGGTGTCCAGGATCAGCAGCGCGTCGTCGCGGCTGAGATCGGCGGCGGAGACGAGGTGGCGCTTCACGCGGGTTACTCCGGGAGGTGCGGTTCGGAAGGCTGGGGGGCCAGGGCCTGCGAGCTGCGGGCGGTGTAGTCGCGGTCGCCGACCAGGACGGCGTCCACGCCGTCGCTGTCGGACAGGCGCACCTGCACGGCCTCGCGCAGCGAGGTGGGGAGGTTCTTGCCCACGTAGTCGGCGCGGATCGGCAGCTCGCGGTGGCCCCGGTCGACCAGGACGGCGAGCTGCACGGCGCGCGGGCGGCCGATGTCGTTCAGCGCGTCGAGCGCGGCGCGGATGGTGCGGCCGGAGAAGAGCACGTCGTCGACGAGGATGACGAGCTTGCCGTCGATGCCGCCGGCCGGGATCTCGGTGTGCTCCAGGGCGCGGGCGGGCTTCAGCCGCAGGTCGTCCCGGTACATGGTGATGTCCAGGGTGCCCAGCGGGATCTCGCGCCCGGTGATCTGGGCCAGCCGGCCGTGCAGGCGGCGGGCGAGGTGGACGCCCCTGGTGTGGATGCCGAGCAGCACGACGTCCTCCGCGCCCTTGGCGCGCTCGACGATCTCGTGCGCTATCCGGGTGACGACCCGGGCGATGTCCGTGCCGTCCAGCACCTGGTGAGGTGCCCGGGGCGTCGGTTCATGGTGTGTGGTCATGCCGAAGCGGACCTCCTTCCCCGCCTCACGGGACGGGCCTTAAAGGATGTCTGGGATGGCCCCCGCCGACCGGGCGCGGGCTTCGAGCCATCGTAGCAGTGCGCCGGACAGTAAACAGACGGCCATCATTCCGCTTCCCGGGGTTAACACTCCGGACGCGCCGACGATGCGGGCCATTCGCACGACTGCCCCATTCGGCTTGACGCAACTACCTTACTCTACGTAACCTCACAGTGAGTTACGAGACGGACGTCGGACCCACCGGTAACGACGTCGGCAATCGCCCGTGACCCACCACTGAACGCGAAGCAATCTCGTCCGGGGAGATCAATGTCCAGCGACTACGCGAAGCAACTCGGAGGCAAGCTCCGAGCGATCCGCACTCAGCAGGGTCTCTCCCTGCACGGTGTCGAGGAGAAGTCCCAGGGGCGATGGAAGGCAGTCGTCGTCGGCTCGTACGAGCGTGGTGACCGTGCGGTCACCGTGCAGCGTCTGGCCGAGCTGGCGGAGTTCTACGGCGTCCCGGTGCAGGAACTGCTGCCCGGCGGCACGCCCGGCGGTGCGGCCGAGCCGCCGCCGCGCCTGGTCCTCGACCTGGAGAGACTGACCCAGGTCCCGTCCGAGAAGGCCGGCCCGCTGCAGCGCTACGCGGCGACCATCCAGAGCCAGCGCGGCGACTACAACGGCAAGGTGCTGTCGATCCGCCAGGACGACCTGCGCACCCTGGCCGTCATCTACGACCAGTCGCCGTCGATCCTCACCGAGCAGCTGATCTCCTGGGGCGTGCTGAACCCCGACGCGCGCCGTGCGGTGCGCGAGGAGGACGCGAGCTGAGGCTCACCGCACCGGCTCCCGCCAGCGGATCCAGGCACGACCCGGCACCAGCACGACCAGTGCCGGCAAGCAGAAACGTCACGGCGCGGCTCCCCAGAGCGGGGGCCGCGCCGCGGTGTCGAACAGGCCGTCCCGGGCGGCGCCGGTCTCAGCAGACCGTGTCCAGGCTGTAGCCGGGCTGCGCCGCCACACCGTCCAGCCGCACCGGCCGGTCGGCCGGGGCCCAGTCCTGCCCGCCGCTCGACCAGGCCCAGGAGGCCGGCAGGTACTCCCCGCAGGAGGCCGCCGAGCCCTGCGAACCGTGCAGCACCGCGATGCCCGGCAGCTCCAGGGCCAGCCCGGCGCAGAGCACCGCGCAGAGCAGCTCCAGGTCCTCGTCGTTGATCCGGACCACGCCGTCCTCCCACTGGAGCACCCGCGCCGCCGCGGTCAGCGTCCCGCCGGGCGCGTCCACCCGCAGGCGCAGCTCGTACACGCCGGCGCCCGCGCCGACCAGCATCCGCCGGAACACCTCGCCCCCGCGCTGGTAGGCGGCGCGCACCCAGGCGGCGTGCTCCTCGTCGGGCGCGCCCGCGCCCCCGTACAGGCCCCCGTCGAGCAGCAGGTCGGCGTGGCAGAGCGTCAGCCCGTTCTCCCGGGCGCGCACCAGGCGCGGCACGAAGTCCCCGGCCAGCTCCTCGCCCTGATAGACGAGCAGCTGGGTCTGCAGGGCCGGGTTGGTCAGGTAGCGGTCGCGGGCGGCGGGCTCGGCCGGGTCCAGCCCGTGCAGCACGCAGAACTCCTCGAAGTCCTGCGGGTGGAACATCCGGGCCCGGACGGTGTCGAACCGCTCCAGCGCCTCGGCCAGCAGGTCCGCGATGTCGGCCAGGTAGCGCTCGTGGTCGGGGGCGTCGGAGATCCCCCACGCCCGGGCCCGCGCGAAGTCCGCGGCGTTGGTCAGCACCCCGATGACAAAAGCCTGTTCGGCACCCGCGGCCCGCTGTGGGCGGTGCGACGCCCGCACGGCGGGCCGCGAGCCGCCGGCGGTGCAGTCGGAGTTACGGCGGGCGCGCCCCAAATGACTCATCGGTGGCTCCTGGCTTCGACGTCGGCGGTGGGTCGAGGGTCAGCGGCGGGCTCGCCGCTGACCCTCTTCCTCCCCATCCGCGCGCGTCGCACACGTACGGCGTGTCACAGGAATGTAACCACCGGTAATCCGGGCCCCCGGGAGCGGTGCTCCGGACCGTCCGGGGCTGCGGCACTCCGGCCTACCGGGGCGCCCGGGCGAGCTGGCGGGACTGCGCGACCAGGCGGCCCGACTCGTCCCAGACCTCCGCGTCCTCCTCGAAGTAACCGCCGGCCAGGTTGCGGGTCGCGTGGGTGACCCGGAGCCAGCCGGGCACGGGCCTGGCGCGCAGGTGGACGGTCAGCTCGATGGTGGGGGCCCAGCCCGGCAGGCCGAGGTCGAAGGTGACCGGCGGCAGCGCGTCGGCGACCAGCAGGAGCAGCAGCGGGTCGGGCTCGCGGCCGTCGGCGAGCCGGAACCAGCCCTGGATCCGCCCCTGGCCGGAGGGCTGCCCGAGCGCCCAGCCGACGGTGGCCGGGTCCAGCCGCAGGTCGAACCGCTCCAGCAGGGCGGCCTGGTCGATCAGCTCCTTGGGGGCGTGCTCGACGCCGATGCACTGGTCCGGCGGCGGCAGCTGCGGCGGGCGGGCGCTGGTGCGCACCTCGCCCTCGGCGGTGGCGAGGTCGCCGTGGCTGGCCACCACGCGCAGCCGTTCGACGCCGTCCTGGCTGAGCGAGGCGGTGCCGGTGGACAGTCCGCGGCCGGTGCGCAGCACCTCGGTGCGGACGGTGGCCGGGCCGGGTGTGGAGGCGGACAGGTAGTAACCGCTGATGGACACCGGGTCCGGGTGGGTGCCGTGCTCCAGCGACAGCGCGTGTCCGGCCACCGCGAGCAGCAGTCCGCCGTTCACCCCGCCGCCGATCTGCCAGCCGGCGCCGAGCTCGGCCTCGTAGCGGCCGGCCTCCTCGGGGTGCCTGGTCAGGGCGATGCCCTGGTCGAACTCGCTGCGGATCGCCGTGGTCATGTGGGGGGCCTGCCCTTCAGCGTGCTTCCGGACGTCAAGTTACTGACAAGTAGGCCCCCACCCTACGCCGACCGAGGGAAACGCGGAACGGCCGCCGGAACCCTGTTCGGGTTCCGACGGCCGTTCACGAGGTCGCCGTTACCGGCGGATGCCCGGCTTCAGCTCCAGGAAGCGGGCGAGCATGCCGTTGACGAAGGCCGGGGAGTCGTCCGTGGAGAACTCCTTGGCGATCTCGACGGACTCGTCCAGGACGACGGCGTCCGGGACGCCGTCCTCCCAGATCAGCTCGTACGCACCGAGCCGCAGGACGTTGCGGTCCACGATCGGCATCCGGTCGAGGGTCCAGCCCACGGCGTACTGCTCGATCAGGTCGTCGATGCGACGGGCGTGCTGGACGTAACCCTCGATGAGCTCCATGGTGTACTCACCGACCTGCGGGGTGCCCTCGTCGGGCTTGGCCTCACGGGCGCGGGCCACCCAGTCGGCGAGGACCTGCTGCGGGTCGACCCCGCGGTGGTCGGCCTCGAAGAGGATCTGGAAGGCCCGGGTACGGGCCTTGCTGCGTGCGGCCGACACGGACTTACTTCACCCGGCCGAGGTAGCTGCCGTCGCGGGTGTCGACCTTGACCTTCTCGCCGGTGACGACGAAGAGCGGGACGGCGATCTCGGCGCCGGTCTCCAGGGTGGCCGGCTTGGAGCCACCGGTCGAGCGGTCGCCCTGGACGCCCGGCTCGGTGTGGGCGATGGTCAGCTCGACGGCGGCCGGGAGCTCGATGTAGAGGACGGCGCCCTCGTTGGTGGCGACCAGGGCCTCGAAGCCCTCCAGCAGGTACTTGGCGGCGTCGCCGACGACGGCCGGCTCGACCGTCAGCTGGTCGTAGGTGTCCATGTCCATGAACACGAAGTTCTCGCCGTCCTTGTACGAGAACTGCATGCCGCGCTTGTCGACGTTGGCGGTCTCGACCTTGGTGCCGGCGTTGAAGGTCTTGTCGACGACCTTGCCCGTCAGGACCTCCTTGAGCTTGGTACGCACGAAGGCCGGGCCCTTGCCGGGCTTGACGTGCTGGAACTCGACGACGGACCAGAGCTTGCCGCCATCGAGCTTGAGGACCATGCCGTTCTTGAGATCGTTCGTGGAAGCCACGGGCGCACTTACTCCTGGATATAGCTGTCAAGGAACCAAGGGGTGCGTCCTGCCGCCCACGGCCGGGGGCCGCGGTCACAGGGCGAGGAGCTCCTTGGTGGTGATGGTGAGCAGCTCGGGCCCGCCCTCCTCAAGGGGGCGCACGACGAGCGTGTCCTCGATCCGGACCCCGCCCTTGCCCGGGAGGTGGACCCCTGGGCCGACGGTGACCGGCACGCGGCTGTCCAGTTTACCCATGTCCGCCGGACCAAGGCGCGGCGCCTCCCGGATCTCCAGCCCGATGCCGTGGCCCACCGGGTGCGGGGAGGCCTCGGTGTGGCCGGCCGCCTCCAGGACCTGCCGGGCGGCCCGGTCGGGCACGCACTGCTCCACCCCCGGTCCGAGCGCCTCCCGGCCGGCCCGCTGGGCCCGGAAGACCAGCCGGTGCAGCTCCACCTGCCAGGGCGCCGGGGCGGCGCCGATCACGAAGGTGCGGGCGGTGGAGACGCCGTAGCCGCGGTACTGGGCGCCCATCACCACGGTCAGGAAGTCGCCCTCCTCCACCCGGCGGTCGGTCGGCTGGTGGGCGGCCTGGCCGGAGTGGCTGCCGGTGCCGACCGACACCGGGAAGGCGGCCCGGTCGGCGCCGTGGTCGATCATCCGGCGCTCCAGCTCCATCGCCAGGTGCCGCTCGGTGCGGCCGACCAGGATCGACTCCAGCAGCTCGCCGAGCGCCTGGTCGGCGATCTCGGCGGCGATCCGCAGGTCGGCGATCTCGTGCTCGTCCTTGACCACCCGCAGCCGCTCGACCGTCCGGCCGAGGTCCACCAGCCGGGCGCCCTCGGCCAGGGCCCCCACCGCCCGGTGCCGGCTGACGGTCAGGTCGTGCTCCTCCACCGCCAGGTCCGACACCCCGGACGCGGCCGCGACCGTCGCGGCGGCCAGCGCGGTGTCCGAACCGGACGCCACCGGCAGCCGGGCGATGTCCGGGGCGATCAGGTGCTCCCCGGAGTCGTCCGGCGGCAGGTCGTCCGGCAGCGCGAGCAGCGCCCGCTCCCTGGTCAGCAGCAGGCTCGCCCCGCAGGGCGCGCAGCCCGTCAGGTACCGCACGTTCGCCGCGCCGGTGATCAGCGCCGCATCGGCCCCGGCCGCGCTGCAGTGCTCCCTCACCCGCTCCCGCCGCCCCGCGTACGCATCCGCCATGCGTCGAGCCTACGAACCCCCGGCCCGAAGCGCCCGCCGAGCACCCCCGACAGAACCCCCGGTGCCTCCTGCGCGCCCCCCGTGCGACCGCGCCGTCGCCCCGCGTCCCACGCCGTGCCGCCCGCTCCCCGCCGAGGCGGCCGCCGAGGGGCCGGGGCCCCTCGGCGGCTCCCTCACCGCTCGTCCGGGTCGAGCAGGCCCCGCCGGTAGGCCGGGACGAGGCTCTGCGGGACGAGCATCTCCCGGCCGTTCAGCGTGATCGGGACCAGCTTGGGGGGCGTGGCCCGCCACTGGGCGCGGCGGTGCCGGGTGTTGCTGCGGGAGGTCCTGCGCTTGGGTACGGCCATCGTGGGCTCCTCATCGGGTGGTGGTGGTCGGGCCGGGACCGCGGCGGGGCGGGTCGCCCGCGCGGGGTGGGCCGGCTTCTCGGTGGACGGGGTCGAGCAGGTCGTGGAAGGCGTCCGGCAGGGCCTTCCAGCCGGGTTCGCCGGCGGCGAGTTCGGCGTCGGTGAGCAGGCAGGAGTCGAGCAGTTCGGTGAGGCCGTCGACGTCCAGTCCCTCGGCGGTGAAGCTGAGCTGCTGCACCCGGTCGCCGTGCAGCGGGTGCCAGTCGAGGGCGGCGGCGGCCCGGCGGGCGGGCGGGTAGAGCTCCCAGGCCGCGTCGGGCAGGGAGGTCAGCCAGGGCCCGCACTCCTCGACCGCGAGGTTGGCCCCGGCGGCGTCCCAGGCCAGCAGGAGGTCCGGCCGGTTGGCGAGCCAGAACCGGCCGCGGCTGCGCTGGGCCGCCGGGACGAGCAGTTCCAGCGCCCGGTGCAGCCGCTCGGGGTGGAGCGGGCGGCGGCGCTCCCACAGCAGGGTGGTGACGCCCGCCTCGTCCCGCTCCTGCGGCAGCAGGGCGAGCGCGGGGTTGACCCGGTCGCGGGCGGCGGCCACGTCGAAGCCGCCGAGCGCGGCCCGGGTGAGCGCTCCGGTGCCGAGCCGGACGGTCCGGGCGGTGGCGTGCAGCTGGCGCAGGAGGGCGAGCCCCGGAGCGTGCGCGGCGGCGCGCGGCACGGCGAGCGTGCCGGCGTACTCGATCTGGTGGGCGAGCGCCTCGGCGCGGGTCCGGTCGTCGCGCGCCGCGGTCTGCTCGCCGTGCTCCGCCAGGTCGTCGGGGACGGAGAGTTCGCCGATCAACCGGTCCGGGTCGACGGCGGTGACCACGCCCGCCAGTTCGACGGCGTCGGCGAGCGGCCGCCCGTCCACCTCTCCCCCGTCGATCACCTCGACCGCCGGGTGCGGGTCGCTGCCGCCCCACAGTTCGACGATCGCCAGTCCGTGCCGGCCGCCGTCGGCGATCTCCAGCAACCGCGGCAGCAGGTCCTCGCGCAGGGCGCAGCACGGGCAGTCGTTCACCAGCGGCACCTCGGCGGCGGCGAAGGCCCCGGTCGCGTCGCGCAGTTCGCGGCGGACGGTGCCGAGGGCGGCGTCCCGCAGGTCGTGGTGCAGGACCACGGCGTCCACCGCGGCCGCCGCCAGCTCCTCGACGGCGGCGCGGCGCGGCTCCGCGTGCAGGCCGGCGACGACGACCACCGGCAGCCTGGTGCCGTCCACGGCGCTCACCAGCTCGCCTTGCGGACGCCCGGCAGGTGTCCGGCGTGGGCGTGGACGCGCAGGTTGACCCGGGAGAGGCCGAAGGCCCTCAGGTAGCCGCGCGGCCGGCCGTCCAGGGCGTCCCGGTTGCGGACGCGGGTGGCGCTGGCGTCGCGCGGCTGGCGGGCGAGTTCGGCCTGGGCGGCGGCGCGCTCGGCGGGGCCGGTGCCGGGGTGGGCGATGACGCGCTTGAGCTCGGCGCGGCGCTCCGCGTGGCGGGCGACGGTCGCGCGCCGCCGCTCGTTCTTGGCGATCTTGCTCCGCTTGGCCATCAGACCCTCTCCCCCCGGGCGCGGATGCGGGCGACGGCGGCCTCGATGCCGATCGCGTCCACGGTGCGGATGCCCTTGGCGCTCAGCGTCAGCCGGACGTACCGGCCCTCGCCGGGCAGCCAGTAGCGCCTGCGCTGGATGTTGGGGTCGAAGCGGCGGGGCGTACGGCGGTGCGAGTGCGAGATCGCGTTGCCGAAGCCGGGACGGCGCCCGGTGAGTTGGCAGTGGGCGGACATGGGTGCTCCCTGGCGTCCGGGAATGGGCGGGACCGGGCTCACGTTACACCAGATGAAAATGACATCCATTTCGGTGTACGGTTCCCAGCACCCGGCCCGAGACCCGGGAACCGACACCCCAGCGCCCAGGAGGACACCCGATGGCCCGCAGCGAACTGCGCCCGGTGATCAAGCTCCGCTCCACCGCCGGCACCGGCTACACGTACGTGACCCGCAAGAACCGCCGCAACGACCCGGACCGGATGGTCCTGCGCAAGTACGACCCGGCCGCGGGCCGGCACGTCGACTTCCGCGAGGAGCGCTGACCCCCGACCGGCCCGACCGGTCCGACCACCGAAGCCCGACCCGAGAGGAGCCCCTCATGAAGTCCGGAATCCACCCCAGGTACCGCCCGGTCGTCTTCCGCGACAAGGTCGGCGGCCTCGCCTTCCTCACCCGGTCGACCGCCACCGGCGACCGCACCGTCGAGTGGGAGGACGGCAACACCTACCCGGTGATCGACGTCGAGATCTCCTCGGCGAGCCACCCCTTCTACACCGGCCAGTCCCGGGTGCTGGACACCGCCGGCCGGGTCGAGCAGTTCCGCCGCCGCTACGGCGACCGGCACTGACCCCGGAGAACGCCGACGGCGCCTCCCCCCGTCCGGGGAGGCGCCGTCTCGGCGTGCCTGCGGCGCGGCGGCGGCACCGGGCCGGTCGGGCCCGCCGGCGGCCGCCCGGGTCACGGGTTCCCGGGCGTCCAGCGCTTCTCGACCCGGGCGAGCTTCCAGTAGCCGATGGCGATCACCCAGACGACCACGAACAGCCCGGCGATGGCGTAGCCGACGTTGTCCAGCGAGATGTCCGCGATGAACCCGGTGACCGGGTCGGTCAGGTCGAGCTTCTCGTGCAGCACCCCGACCAGCTCGATGGTGCCGATGATGAAGGCCACCGCGATCGACAGACCCGTGATGGTCAGGTTGTAGTACACCTTCCGCACCGGGTTGGCGAAGGCCCACTGGTACGCGAAGTTCATGAACGTCCCGTCCAGGGTGTCGAACAGGCTCATCCCGGCCGCGAACAGCAGCGGCAGACAGACGATCGCGTACCAGGGCAGCCCGGAGGCCGCACCCGAGCCGGCCATCACCATCAGGGTGACCTCGGTCGCGGTGTCGAAGCCCAGGCCCAGCACCATGCCCACCGGGAACATCTGCCCCGGCCGGGTGATCGAGCGGGTCGCCCGGTTCAGCACCCGGGCCATGAAGCCGCGCGAGTCGAGGTGCGCCTCCAGCTCCTTCTCGTCGAACTTCCCGGCCCGCATCGAGCGGAACACCTTGAGGATGCCGAGCAGCGCCGCCAGGTTCAGCGCGCCGATCAGGTAGAGGAAGGCACCGGAAGCCGTCGTACCGACCACGCCGAGCCACTTGTGGGTGGGCGACTCGTCGTCCATCAGGGTGTTCGCCAGCTGCGCGCCGCCCGCCACCAGGGCGGCCATCAGCACCACCATCGAGGAGTGCCCGAGGGCGAACCAGAAGCCCACCGAGACCGGCCGCTTGCCGTCCGCCATCAGCTTGCGGGTGGTGTTGTCGATCACCGCGATGTGGTCGGCGTCGAAGGCGTGCCGCATGCCGAGGGTGTACGCGGTGATGCCCAGGCCCACCCCGAAGACCTGGGTACCGACCGCGTACCTCTCGGGCGCGACCAGGAAGATCAGCGTGCCGAAGGCCACCACGTGCATGGCCACGATCACCGCCATCAGCCCCGCCGTACGGACGGTGTCCTCGCGCCGCCACTTGAAGGCGGGCAGTGCGGAAGGGGCCGTGTTCGGCCCGTCGGCAACGGTTTCGGGCAGGGTCATCTGCGGATCACGCTCCAGCACCTCGTGGAAAACCTCGTGAGATGCCGTGGCCGGTCTCCTGGCTTACGGGACACCCGTACCCGCCTTCCCGGGCGTGGGGCGCCCAGTGGCTTCGTGGGGACGGACGACGCTCCTCCGCATGCGGAGGAACGACCCGATCACAGTGGCGAGGGCCGCTCCGGGCTGGGACCCCTGAGGGTCCGTCACCGGTCTTCCCGAGCACCACGGCGGGGAACACCGTAGGGCCACGCCCCGACCCGTGCAAGGTTGCGCACCTGCGCAGGTGTCCAGGATCACAGGCCGCCGCCTGCGAGAATGTCCGCATGCATCTCGTACCGGCCGACCGCGCGGGCCACCGCACCATCGACGGGCACCGGGTCTGCGAAGCCATCGCCGCGATCGGCGACCCGGCACACGTCCGGTCCTGGGCGGAGCGCTTCTCGCTGCTCGCCGACCCCGGACGGCTCGCCCTGCTGCTCGCCCTCCACCGGGCCGGCCCCCTCGCCGTCACCGACCTCGCGGTGGCCACCGGCATGCGCGACCCCGCCGTCTCCCAGGCCCTGCGGCTGCTCCGCACGGCCGGCGTGGTCACCGGCGACCGGGACGGACGAGTGGTGCGCTACCGGCTCGTGGACGAGTCCATGCGCCCCATCCTCGACGAGTGCGCCGCCGCCGAGCACCACGAGCCCGGCGCGGCCACGGGCTGACCCCGGCTCGGCCCTCCCCGGAGCGCGTCCTTCCCCGGAAGGACGCGCCGGACGCCGCCCCGGCCAGTACGATCATGATGTGCCGTCCCACCCCCACGCCTGGCCCGCCGACCGCTGGAACACCGAACCGGTCAAGGCCCGCGTGCTGGCGGTCGCCCGCACCCTCACCTCGGCGACCCGGGTCCTGGACGTCCTCAGCCTGCTGAACCCGGAGGGCGTCGAGCGGTACTTCACCGTCAACCCCGGTTCCGCCTTCGCCGACCGCGCCCTGGACGAGTACCTGCACGGCCTGCCCGGCTTCACCGTGCTGGACTGGGAGGAGGCCGTCCGCCTCCGCTTCGACCTGGCCGTCTCCTGCGCCGTCCACTCCTCCATGCACCGCCTGGACGCCCGCCTCGTCGTCCTCCCGCACGGCGCCGGCTACAACCGACTGGTCACCGAGTCCACCGGCGACACGGTCAGCGCCGCCGGCCTGTCCCGCAACGAACTCACCCACCGCGGAAGGGTGTTCGTGGACGTCCTCGGCCTCTCCCACCCCGAACAGCTGGACCGCCTGCGGATCTCCTGCCCCGAGGCCCTGGACGTCGCCCGGGTCGTCGGCGACCCGTGCTTCGACCGGATGCTCGGCAGCCGACGCTCCCGCGACGGCTACCGGGCCGCGCTCGGCGCCACCGGCAGCCGACGGCTCGTCGTCCTCAGCTCCACCTGGAGCGCGCACTCCTCCTTCGGCCGCCGCCCCGACCTGCCCCAGCGGCTGGTCCGCCAACTCCCCGCCGACGAGTACACGGTGGCCGTCGTCCTGCACCCCAACGTGTGGAGCCGCCACGACCCCGAGGCGCTGCTCGACGCCGCCTGCCGGATGGGCCTGCGCCTGATCCCGCCCCACCAGGGCTGGCAGGCCGCACTCGTCGCCGCCGACTGCGTGATCGGCGACCACGGCTCCGTCACCTTCTACGGCGCCGCCCTGAACCGGCGCACCCTGCTCGTCGCCACCGGCGCCGCCGAACTCGACCCGCGCTCCCCCAGCTACGCCTTCGGCCAGGCCGCGCCCGCCCTCGACCCGGACGGCGACCTCGCCGCCCAGGTCGAACGGGCCCTGGCCGAGGAGCCCGCCGACCTCAGCTCCATCACCGACCGGTCACTCGCGCACCGCGGCGAGTCCGCCCGGCTGCTGCGCCCGCTGCTCTACTCCTTCCTCGACGGACTGGACGAACCCGGGGACGAGCCGGCCCTGCCGCCCTACCCCAGGCCCGTTCCGCACCCCCCGGCCACCGAGCGGCCCACCGCGTACGACGTCGAGGGCAGGAGCGAGGGCACCGAAGTCAGCCTGCGGCGCTACCCCTTCGACCCGAAGGACCACACCCCGCGCGGCTTCCACGCCCTCACCGACGACCACCCGGGCGACGCCCTGCGCTACACCGCCGAGGTCCTGGCCCGCACCGAGGCCCACGCCGAACTCCCCGCCGCCCGCTGGCTCGCCGACCGCGCCGCCGAACTCCCCGGCCTGACCGTCGCGGTGGCCGCCCTCGGCCCGGCCCGCCACCTGCTCCGGCTGCGCACCGGTCTGCTCCTGGAGGCCCGCGCCGAACCGGGCTGGGGAGACTCCGACCTCGCCGTCGACCCGCTGCTGCTCGGCTCCGCCGTGGCCTGCTGGCTCGCCGACGGCGGCGACCAGGCCGGCCTGCCCGCGCACGGACTCACCGTCCGCACCGGCGAGCACCGCACCCGGGTGTCCTTCCGCACCGGACCGTAGGGCCCGCCCTGCCGCTCGTCCCCGGGCGCGCCGCAGCCCCGGCGCCGGGCCCTACTCGGCCAGCTGCCGCAGCCGTTCGCGGCTGCGCTCCGCCAGCTCCTCGTTCGCCGACTCCTCGGCGAGGGCGACGAGCAGGGTGTGCGCCTGCGCCTCCTTCGCGTACTGGCTGCGCTCCTCGGCCCGCCGGGCGCAGTCCTCGGCCTGGGCGACGGCGAGGTCCAGCTGTCCGAGCGCCCGGTGTGCCCGGGCCCGGACCAGCGGCAGCTTCATCAGCATGTCGTTGTCCCCGGTGTCCTCGGCCAGGGCGGTGGCCCCGGCCAACAGGGTCAGCGCCTGCTCCGCGCGGCCGTCGGCGATCAGCGCCTGCGCGAGGTGGTAGCTCTGGACGATCTCGCCGTGCTCGTCCCCGCGGTTCTCCGCCAGGGCCAGGGTGAACCGCTCCACCGCGTCCGCCGGACGTCCGTCGGCCAGGCAGAACAGGCCGTCGGTCTCGTAGAGCACCCCGACCACCTGACGGTCGGCCACCAGCGGCACCTGCTCGGTGGCCAGCGCCAACTGCTCGGCGGCGAGCGGGAATTCCTTGCGGTCGAGATGGGCGCGGGCGAGCTGGTTGCGCATCCGGACCACGGCGTCCGGCCGGTTGTCCCACTGCGCCGACTCGATGCCGAGCCGGTGGGTGGCGATCCAGTCCTGGTAGAGCTTCCGGTCGTGGTACAGCAGCCAGAGCGACTCGCAGAGCCGCCACACCTCGCCGTGCCACCCCTGCCTGGCCGCCTCCTCCACCACCGCGCGGAAGTTGGCCCGTTCGGCGTACAGCCACTCCAGGGCCGCGGTCTCGGAGGGGAAGCCGGGCAGTTCGCCGCCGCTCGGGTCCTGCAGGCGCAGGCGCTTTTGGGCCATCGTCCGGTCCGCGAGCGACGCCCGGCCCCGGTAGTACGCCACGACTCCGGCGAGCAGCGCCGCGCGGTCGGGCAGCTCCCGGGCCCGGCCGTAGGCGTGCAGCCGCACCACGTCGTGGGCGCGGTAGCGGTCCTCCCCCTCGTCGCCGTCCAGCACCTCGTCCAGCACGTGGACGTCGCGCAGTTCCCCGACCGCCCGCTCGGCCCGCTCGACACCGACCGCGCGCGCCAGTCCGGCGGACACGAAGGGGCCGGGGTGCACCCCGATCAGCCGGTAGAGCTCCCGGCCCTGCGCCGACAGCCGCTCGTAGACCAGGTCGTAGGTCGCGCCGAGGTCGTTGTTGTCCTCGTCCTCCAGCATCGCCAACCCACCCTCCCGGTCGTGGAGTTCGGCCACCACCCGGCCGACCGGCAGGTTGTCCCGGTCCAGCAGCTGGCTCCCGACCGCGTTCAGTGCGAGCGGCAGCCCGCCGCACAGTTCGACCAGTTCCGCCAGCTCCCCGTCCGTGCCCCGCCCGGAGCCCACCCAGCCGCGCACCAGTTCGGCCCCGGCCGTCGCGCTCAGCGGCCCTAGCCGGCGCACCTCGGCGCCGTCCGTCCGCAGCGCGGGCAGCCGCCGCCGGCTCGCGACCACCACCAGCCCGCGGGCGGGCAGCAGCGCGCGGACCTCGGCGGCGTGCTCGACGTTGTCGAGGAAGAACAGGCACCGGCGCTCGGCGGTGGCGGTGCGGAACGCCGTGAACCGCTCGGCCTCCACGGCCGGGGGCTCGGTGCCGAGCGCGCGCAGGAAACCGGCCAGCAGTTCGGGGAGGTCCACCCCGCCCTGGTGCCGGTAGGCCTTCAGGTCGGCGTAGAGGTCCCCGTCCGGGAAGTGCTCCCGGTGGTCCTCGGTGAACTTGACGATCAGCTCGGTCTTCCCGACCCCGCCGAGGCCGGTGAACACCACGATCCCGAGCCCGCCCTCCTCGACCCGGCGCAGTGCCGCGCCGAGCGCGGCGATCTCCGGCTCACGGTTGACGAACGGGCCGTGCGGCGCGCGCACCTGACGGGGCCTCGGCACCGTCGGCGGCTGGTGGTGGAGGTGCACCGATCCGATGCTCCCGGCCTGGACCACGTGGCCGCCCACCGTGGCGCCCGACACGGTGTTGACCACCTCGCGCCGCTCCATCCGCCTGCTCCCTCCGACCGCCCGGGCCCCAGCCTACGGGCTGGGCACCCGGCCGGAGGGGCACTCGGGTCACCGGGGGGTGATCTCGCCCATCTCCGCCCAGCCGTCCATGCCGGCGATCTCGGTCGAGACGATCCGCGGCTTGGCGGCCACCGCGTACGACAGCTCCTCCATGGCCTTGACGAAGTGCGCGGACTCCACGTGGGCCTTGCCCGCGTCGCCGTCGCGGAACGCCTCGACCAGGACGAACTCGTTCGGGTCGTCGACGCTGCGGGACCACTCGAAGAAGAGGTTGCCGGGCTCCTGGCGGGTGGCCCGGGTGAACTCGTCGACCAGGCCCAGCCACTCGTCGGCGCGCTCGGGGCGGACCGGGAACTTGACCGTGATGAAGATCATGGGACGTCCTTTCGGGGGTGGCCACGTTCGCACATGGCGGTACGGATGGCGGCAGGCTGCCGGGCATCGGCGAGCGCCGCGTCCATCGTCGCAGGTCAGAACGGCTGTCTGCGACACGGGGGCACCACGCGGCGGAGTCCGGCCCGGCTCACGCCGCCTGGCAGGTCGGGCACCAGAAGAGGTTGCGGGCCGCGTGCTCCTCCGTCCGCACGTCGGTGCCGCAGACCAGGCAGGGCATGGCGGCCCGCCGGTAGACGTAGACCTCGCCGCCGTGGTCGTCCACCCGGGGCGGGCGGCCCATCGCCTCGGGGGTGTGCTCGGGGCGGACGGTGTCGATCCGGCCGGCGGTGACGCCCTCGCGCATCAGGGCGACCAGGTCGGTCCAGATCGCGTCCCACTCCCGGCGGGTGAGGTCGCGCCCGGCCCGGTGCGGGTCGATGCCGTGCCGGAACAGCACCTCGGCCCGGTAGACGTTGCCCACCCCGGCCAGCACCTTCTGGTCCATCAGCAGCGCCGCGACGGTCGTCCGGCTGCCCGATATCCGGCGCCAGGCGGCCTCCGGCTCGGCGTCGGCGCGCAACGGGTCGGGGCCCAGGCGGGCGGCGACGGCGGTCTTCTGGTCGTCGGTGACCAGCGCGCAGGTGTTGGGGCCGCGCAGGTCGGCGTAGCCGTCCTCGTTCTCCAGCCGCAGCCGGATCAGCCCGACCGGCTCGGGCGCCGGGCCGGTGCCGAAGGTGAAGCCGCCGTAGAGGCCGAGGTGGACGTGCACCCAGGCGCCCTCCTCGAAGCCGAGGAAGAGGTGCTTGCCGGTGGCCTCCGCGCCGGTGAGCAGCTGCCCGTCGATCACCTTGGCCTCGTCGGCGAACCGGCCCTGCGGGCTGGAGACCCGCACCGGCCGGCCGCCGAAGGCCTTCCGGTTCTCGCCGGCGAGGCGGTGGATGATGTGGCCTTCGGGCACGGGCGTCAGCTCCTCCGGGCGCTATGACAGGACCCGTCCATCATCGCAGCCGGCACCGACAGCTCCACGACGCCGCAGGCCGGCGGCGGTCCGGTCGCGGGTCAGCGGACCGGGATGCCCATCAGCCGGGCGAGGATGACGCGGTCCAGCTCGGCGGCCGTGCCGGCGACGTCCAGGGCGGAGTTGTCGATGATCGGCAGCCCGGAGTTGTACCAGCCGGCCATCCGCCCGTGGATGCGGGCCACCTCCTCGTCCCCGAGGCGGCGGTTGCCGCTGCGCCGGGCGTTGCGGTGCAGCACCGAGTCCAGGCTGGGCAGCAGGACGACCGGGATCATCCCGGGGCCGATGTGCCGCTTCCAGCCGCCGAGTCCGATCGCCGGGCGGTCCGGGAAGACGGCGTCGTCGATGATGCAGGAGATGCCGTTGGCCAGGTAGTTGCGGCAGGCGAAGCCGCAGGTGCGGCGGGCCAGCCGGTACTGCGCCTCGGAGGCGTTGTTCCAGCCGGACTGCGGGTTCGCGAAGCCGGACTGCACCCACTCGCGGACGTCGTCCAGGCTGATGTGCGCCGTCGGGCTGGGCCGCCGCTCGGCCCAGTGGCGGGCGACGGTGGTCTTGCCGGCCCCGGCCGGTCCGATCAGCAGGACGGCGATCGGCCCGGTGGGCGCGTGCTGCCGCGGCGAGTGGAGGGGCAGTTGAACGGGTGCGCCGGACGGCAGGACGAAGTGCCCGGTGCCTCCGGCGGGCACCGGCGCGCCCGACGCCGGAGCGGCCGCGGGGGCCGGACGGGCGGCGGGCCCGGGACCGGCGGGAGCGGTGGGTCCGGGAGCGGCGGGGGCCGCGGGTGGGGCGGGAGCCGTCGGCGCCGACCGGACCGCCGGCCGGGACAGCGGCTGGGACGGCGGGGAGACCGGCGCCCCCGGCGACGTCCCCCGCGGACCGCCCTCCGGCGGCACCGGCGGAGCGACGGGACGCGGCGGGACCTGCCCGCCTCCGGCGTACTGCGTCACGGCACCTCCCGACACCTCTCAGCGGGGACACTACACGGAGGCCCGGCGGCGGGCACAGTCCGCCGCCGGGCCACCGCCCGCGCCCTCAGCGGGTGGTGAGCCGCTCGGCCAGCGCGCGCAGCGCCAGCTCGTAGGAGCCGAGCCCGAAGCCGGCGACGGTGCCGGAGGCCACGGCGGCGATCACCGAGGTGTGCCGGAAGGTCTCCCGGGCATACGGGTTGGAGATGTGCACCTCGATCAGCGGCGCGGTGCGCTGGGCCGCGGCGTCCCGCATCGCGTACGAGTAGTGCGTGAACGCACCGGGGTTGATCACCACGGGCACCTGCCCGTCGGCGGCCTCGTGCAGCCACTCCACCATCTGCTGCTCGGAGTTGGTCTCGTGCACCTCCACCTCGAAGCCGAACTCCTTGCCCAGCGCGGTGCAGCGCTCGACCAGTCCGGCGTACGAGGTGGCGCCGTAGACGTCCGGCTCGCGGCTGCCCAGCCGGCCCAGGTTGGGGCCGTTGAGCACCATCACCCTGGTCACGCCGAGACCTCCGCGTACGCGGCGACCAGCAGCGACGGGTCGGGGCCCTCCAGCACGGAGGTCTTGCCCAGGCCGTCCAGCACGATGAAGCGGATCAGGTCGCCGCGGGACTTCTTGTCGATCTTCATCGCGTCCAGCAGCTTCGGCCAGGCGTCCGCCCGGTAGCTCAGCGGCAGGCCGACCGAGGCCAGCACGGTGCGGTGCCGGTCGGCCGTCTCGTCGTCCAACCGCCCTGCCAGGCGGCCGAGTTCGGCGGCGAAGACCATGCCGATGGAGATCGCGGCGCCGTGCCGCCACTTGTACCGCTCGTTGCGCTCGATGGCGTGGCCGAGGGTGTGGCCGTAGTTGAGGATCTCGCGTCGGCCGGACTCCTTGAGGTCCCCGGAGACCACGTCGGCCTTGACCTGGATGGCCCGGCGGATCAGCTCCACGGTGTGCGGGCCGGCCGGCGACTTCGCGCCCTCCGGGTCGGCCTCGATCAGGTCGAGGATGGCCGGGTCGGCGATGAAGCCGCACTTGATGACCTCGGCGAGGCCGGAGACGTAGTCGTGCTTGGGCACGGTCTCCAGGGTGCCGAGGTCGGCCAGCACGCCCACCGGCGGGTGGAAGGCGCCGACCATGTTCTTGCCCTCGGCGATGTTGATGCCGGTCTTGCCGCCGACGGCCGCGTCGACCATGCCGAGCAGCGTGGTGGGCATGGAGATCCAGCGCACCCCGCGCAGCCAGGTGGCGGCGACGAACCCGGCCAGGTCGGTGGTGGCGCCGCCGCCGAGGCCGACGACGACGTCGCTGCGGGTGAACCCGGTCTGCCCGAGCACCGACCAGCAGTACGCGGCGACCTCGGCGCTCTTGGCGTCCTCGGCGTTGGGCACCTGGAGCGCGATGGCCTCGTAGCCCTCGCCGACCAGGTCCTCGCGGATCGCGTCGGCGGTGGCGGCCAGCGCCTCCGGGTGGATGATCGCGACCCGCTTGGCCCGGGCGCCGATCAGCGGCGCCAGCTCACCGAGCAGCTGGTGCCCGATCAGCACGTCGTACGGGTCGTGGCCGGCGCTCCCGCCGACGTGGATCCTGACGGTGGTGTCAGTCATGGGGGGTCTTCAGCTCCAGTGCTTCCAGTACGGCGTCCGCGACCTGCTCCGGGCCGCGCCCGGCGGTGTCGACCACGGCGGTGGCCACCTCCAGGTAGAGGGGGCGGCGGGCCTCCATCAGCTCGCGCCAGCGGGCCCGCGGGTTGACGGCGAGCAGCGGCCGCGGGGCGTCCAGGCCGACCCGCTTGACCGCGTCGGCGAGCGGGACCTCCAGGAGGACCACCGGCAGCTCGCGCAGCAGCGCGCGGGTGGCCTCGGCCAGCACCGCGCCGCCGCCGAGCGCCAGCACGCCGTCGTACCCCTCGGCGGCCGCGCGGACGGCGGCCGCCTCCAGCGCGCGGAAGTGCGGCTCGCCCTCGTCGATGAAGATCTCCGGGATGGGCTTGCCGGCCGCCGCCTCGACGTCGGCGTCGGTGTCCCGGAAGCCGACGCCCAGGCGCTCGGCCAGGAGCCGCCCGACGGTGGACTTGCCACTGCCGGGCGGCCCGACCAGCACGATGACAGGGGAGGTCATCGGATGATCAGGTTGTCGAGGTAGCCCTGCACGTTGCGGCGGGTCTCGGTGACGTTGTCACCGCCGAACTTCTCGTTGACCGCGTCCGCCAGCACCAGCGCGACCATCGCCTCGGCGACGATGCCCGCGGCCGGGACGGCGCAGACGTCCGAACGCTGGTGGTGCGCCTTGGCCGGCTCGCCGGTGCGCACGTCCAGGGTCTGCAGCGCCCGCGGCACGGTGGCGATCGGCTTCATCGCGGCGCGCACCCGCAGCACCTCGCCGGTGGACAGGCCGCCCTCGGTGCCGCCGGAGCGGCCGGAGGTGCGCTTGACGCCCTCGGAGGTCGGAACGATCTCGTCGTGCGCCTGGGAGCCCGGCACCCGGGCCAGCTCGAAGCCGTCGCCGACCTCGACGCCCTTGATCGCCTGGATGCCCATCAGCGCGGCGGCCAGCCGCGCGTCCAGCCGGCGGTCCCAGTGCACGTGCGAGCCGAGGCCCACCGGCACGCCGTACGCCAGCACCTCGACCACGCCGCCCAGGGTGTCGCCGTCCTTGTGGGCCTGGTCGATCTCGGCGACCATCGCCTTCGACGCGTCGGCGTCCAGGCAGCGCACCGGGTCCTCGTCCAGCCGCGCCTCGTCCGAGGGCAGCGGCACCACGCCGGCCGGCGCCTTGGCGGCGGCCAGCTCGACCACGTGGCTGACGATCTCGATCCCGGCGACCTCGCGCAGGTACGCGCGGGCGACGGCGCCCAGCGCGACCCGGGCGGCCGTCTCCCGGGCGCTGGCGCGCTCCAGGATCGGCCGGGCCTCCTCGATCGAGTACTTCTGCATGCCGGCCAGGTCGGCGTGGCCGGGCCGGGGGCGGGTGAGCGCCTCGTTGCGGGCCAGACCCGCCAGCACCTCGGGGTCGACCGGGTCGGCCGACATGACCTGCTCCCACTTCGGCCACTCGGTGTTGCCGACCATGATCGCGACGGGGCTGCCCATGGTCACCCCGTGCCGGACGCCGCCGAGGAAGGTCACCTCGTCCTGCTCGAACTTCATCCGCGCCCCGCGGCCGTAACCGAGCCGGCGGCGCGCCAGCGCGTCGGCCACCACGTCGGTGGTGACCGGTACACCGGCGGGCAGGCCTTCCAGCGTCGCGACGAGTGCGGGGCCGTGCGACTCCCCCGCCGTCAGCCAGCGCAACGTACCCAACGGAGCTCCTTCATCAGCGGACCGGACCACGGCACCGCCGGGGCCCGCCCGGGCGTGCCTTGTCCCTGAATCCTTTCATGCCCCAGCGGCCCCCGGGGGCACAGTCCGCGTGACGGACGGCAACCGGCCACGATCCGGCCGGGAAGGAGCCCGGACGAGGCACCGGTTCAGTGCCCGGCGAGCGCCTTCTCGCCCGCGGCGCGCATCGCCGCCAACGGCCCGGGCGTCCGCCCGGTGAAGGCCTCGTTCTGCAGCACCGCCTGGTGCACCAGCAGGTCCAGCCCGCCCAGGACGGTCGCCCCGCGCCCGGCGCAGGCGGCGGCCAGGGCCGTCGGCCACGGGTGGTACAGCACGTCGAACAGCGCGCCCGGCTCGGCGGGCAGCGCGTCGGCGAAGGCGTCGGTCGCGCCGACCGGCGTGGTGGAGACGGTCAGCGACCGGGCCAGCGCCTCGGCGCCGCGCTCCCAGTCGGCGGTGCGCACGGCCAGTCCCAGCCGCTCGCCCAGCCCGGCCATCTCCCGGGCCCGCTCGGCACTGCGCACGTAGACCGTCACCTCGCCGGTGCAGATCTGGGCGAGCGCGGCCAGCGCCGAGGAGGCGGTGGCCCCGGCCCCCAGGACGGCCGCCTCGGCCACCTCGGTGATCCCGCGCTCGCGCAGCGCGTTGACCAGCCCGGGGACGTCGGTGTTGTCCCCGGTGCGCCGGCCGTCGGCGGTGAACACCACGGTGTTCACCGCGTCCACCGAGCGGGCCGTGGCGCTGACCTCGTCGAGCAGCGGGATGATCGCCCGCTTCAGCGGCATGGTGAGCGACAGCCCGCCCCACTCGGCCTCGTCCAGCCCCGCGACGAACCCGGGCAGCCCGGCCTCGTCGACCTCGAAGCGGTCGTAGCGCCAGCCGTCCAGCCCGAGCGCCGCGAAGGCCGCCCGGTGCAGGTCGGGCGAGAGCGAGTGGGCGATCGGCGAGCCGAGTACGGCCGCCCGGTGCTTGCTGGTCAACGCTGTCTCTCCGCGAACTGTCGGCCGGCCGTGGGCTGCTTCCGGGCCGGGGCTACTTCTTGGTGGTGCAGTGGCCGCGCGCCTCGTCGAAGCTCTGCCCGGCCGACTGGCAGTACTCCTTGACGTTGGCGTAGTGCTCCTTGCTCGTCTCGGCGAACCGCGTCTGGGTCGGGGACATCGCGATGAAGTACAGCCACTTTCCGTCCGCCGGGTGCAGCGTCGCGTTGAGCGCGTCGTCGCCGGGGTTGGAGATCGGACCGGGCGGCAGGCCCGGGTTGATGTAGGTGTTGTACTTGTTGGACGCGTCGTCCATGTCCTTCTTGTCGAGGTCCTTGCGGCCCAGCGAGTACTGGAGCGTGGTGTCCATGCCGAGCCGGTGGTTGATCTCGCCGCCGGCCGCCAGCCGGTTCTGGATGGTCTTGGCCATCTTGGCGAAGTCTTCCGGGTTGTTGCCCTCGCGCTGGAGGATGCTCGCCTCGACGATCACCTCGTAGCCGGTCTTCAGCCCCACCGAGGCGGCCTGGGCGTCCAGTCCCGCGTACTTCTCGGTGGCGTTCTTCACCATCTGCTTGAGCAGGTCCTCGGGCTTCATGCCCTCGGCGATGTTGTAGCGGGTCGGCCAGAGGAAGCCCTCGATGTTGCCGTTGGCGTACGGCGGCAGGCCGAGGTCGTTGACCTGGGCCTTGGCGACGCCCGCGGTGGTGCCCGGCTGCAGCTTCAGCTTGGTGTCGATCAGGGTGTAGATCTCGGTGGAGTTCTTGCCCTCCGGGACGACGACCGCGGCACCGCCCGCCTGGGCGAGCAGCTCCTTGAGCGCGGCCGCGGCCGGCAGCTCCTTCTTCAGCCCGTAGTAGCCGTACTGGATGGTGCCGCACTTGGGTTCGGCCTTGCAGGCCTCGCTGAACGCGTCGACGCTCTTGACCACGCCGGCGTTCTTCAGCGCCAGGCCGATCTGCCCGCCGACCGCGCCCTTCTTGACCTCGACCTGGACGGAGCCGGTGCCCTCGCCGGTGAAGTCCGGCGCCGGGCCGAAGTGGTCCTGGTAGAAGCCGTAGCCCCACCAGCCGGCCCCGCCCATGGCGCCGAGCAGCACCAGCGCGACCACCAGACAGGCGCCGCCGTTGCGGCGGCCCGACTTCTTGCCCTTCTCCTTGCGCTTCTTCTGGGCCTCGCGGGAGTCGTCCTGGTCGCCGAGGAAGCCGTTCTCCCCGGCCTCGGCGTGCTCGTCGGGGTAGCCGTCGGCCTCGTGGCGGCCGTCCTCGTGGCCGTCCCACTCCTGCGTCGCGCCCTCGTGCGCGGCGCGGACCGGGTCGGCACCGGCCTCCAGCGCGGCGGCCTCGGCCTCCCAGTCGATCCCGTCCGGGCCGGGGCCGGAGGCCGGCGCGGGCTCGGGCTCGGGCGCCGGCGCCGCCCGCCGCCGGCCCCGCCGGGGTTCCTGCGGCTGGTCCTGCTGCACCTGCTGTTGCGGCTGGCCCTGCTGCGGCGCCTGCTGCTGGGCCCGGGCCTGCTGCGGCATCTGCTGCTGCGGTGCCTGCTGCCCGTCGACGGGGAATCCCTGCTGGGCGTAGCCCTGCTGCGCCATCGGCTGCTGGGGCACCTGCTGCTGCGGGTAGCCCTGCTGCGGCATCATCTGCTGCGGCTGCTGTCCGTACCCCTGCTGGGGGTAGCCCTGCTGCGCCATCTGCTGCGGGTAGCCCTGCTGACCGCCCTGGTAGCCCTGCTGCGGCATCTGCTGCTGGGGCACCTGCTGCTGCGGGTAGCCCTGCTGCGCCATCATCTGCTGCTGCATCTGCGGGGTCATCTGCTGCTGCGCGTACCCCTGCTGCACGTCCCCGTACGGCTGCTGGACCGCCTGGCCCTGCTGCGGGTACTGCTGCTGCCACTGGCCGTCCTGCTGGCCGGGGACCGGCTGCCGGCCGTCGTACCCGGGATCACCGGGGTGCCACGGCTCGCCCTGGGGGTTGTAGCCCCCACCCAGATCGGTCATTGATCCCCTTAACCGACGGTGACGACCGGAGGATCAAACCGGCCGTCCGGGACGACGCCGTCCCGGCTGATTCTCGAACCGGCGTGCTAGCGCAGCGCCTGGAGGGAGACGTTACCGTACCGCAGCCTTACCCCCGGCCGGGCGGAAGCACCGTCAGTGAGCGATCTCACCGACGGCGCACAACTCCGTTACGGTGTCCCCCCACCGGCGCCGGACGGCGCACCGGCCCCGCCCGCGGCCCCCGGACCGGAGGCCGCCGGGGAGGCCGGGGAGGCCGGGCCCGAGGAGGCGCCGGACTCCGCGGCGCTCGGCTTGGCCGCCGCCCGGTTGGCGTTGAACTCGGCCACGTTGCGTTGCTGGACGTCGAAACTGTCGGTGAAGCGGGTGTCCCCCGGCTTGACGGTGACGAAGTACAGCCAGTCCCCCGGCGTCGGGTCCAGCGCCGCCATGATCGCCTGCCGCCCGGGGTTGGAGATGGGGCTCGGCGGCAGCCCGGCGTGCAGGTAGGTGTTGTACGGGGAGTCCAGCCTGGTGTCGGTCACCGAGGTGTTCAGGGTCGAGCGGCCGAGCGCGTAGTTGATGGTGGAGTCCAGCTGCAGGGGCATGCCCTTGGCCAGCCGGTTGTAGATGACCCGGGCCACCTTGCCCATGTCCGCGGTGTTGTCGGCCTCGCCCTGGACCATGCTGGCGACGGTGACCAGCCCGTACACGCTCTGCCCGAGGTTCTGCGCGACCACCGTGGCGTCGTCCCGGCTGAACTCCTTGCCGGCCCGGTCCACCATCTGCTTCAGCAGGTCGAAGGCGGTGGTGCCCTCGGTGACGCTGTACGTCGCCGGGAACAGGTAGCCCTCCGGGCTGCCGTTGGTGAAGTCCGGCAGGCCGAGTTCGGCGCCCTGCTCCTGGGCGGTCTTCTGGGCGGTGCCCTCGGGCAGGTTCAGCTTCTTGTCGATGGCCGCGTAGATCTGGTAGCCGCGCCAGCCCTCGGGGATGGTCAGGCCGTTGGCGTTGGCCGGGTCGATCAGGACCGCCAGTGCCGCCGCGGCCGACATCTTCAGCTTCAGGGTGTACGTCCCGGGCTGGATCCGGCCGGCCGCCGCCGCGCTGCCCTTGGCCGCCCGGGTGAAGGCGAGCGAGCTGGCCACCACACCGTTGCGGACCAGCGCGGACGCGATCTGGGAGAGGCCCGCGCCCTCCGGCACCGAGACCTGCACGCTGCCGGTGCCCTGCCCGGCGAAGTCGGCGGCGGCCGGGGGCTTGCGCTGCGCCTGGAACCAGGTGTACCCGGTGAGCCCGATCCCCCCGAAGACGGCGATCAGCGCGAGCGCGGTGAGCCCGCAGGCCAGTCCGTTGCGCCGTCGGTGCGGATCCGGCGCATCGAAGCGCGGACGGGGCGCGCCCGGTGGACGGCCCTCCGGTTCCAGTACCGGCGCACCCAGGTGCCCGGGGGTGAGGCCGGGGTGGAAGTCCTGGTCGGTCATGGCGCGCCCCTTCGGCGATCCCAGATCGATCCGGATCGATATGAACCGATCCAAATCGGACACGGAAACCAACGAAAAGGGGTCCGTGCGGACGCGTCCGCACGGACCCCTCAACGGGACGTTAGAGATAGGAAGAGCGTG
>NZ_JBSFWR010000045.1:0-61326 GCF_053594915.1 Kitasatospora sp. NPDC002543
CCCGAGGGCCCGCCGGGCGCGGGGGGCGCGGTCGGGGCCGGGGGGGGGGAGGGCAGCCGCCGTCCACGCCCCGGGCACCCGCCCCGGGCACCCCGGTCAGGCGTTCCGGAAGGCCGTGAGGTCCAGGGCCGCCAGCCGCCGCGGGTCGGTGAGCACGTCGATCGCCGCGATCGCGCCGTCCACCACGGTGAACGCCATGATCGACAGCGCCCGGCCGTTGTCCCCGATGACCACCGCGCCCGCGGTGCCGTTGACCAGCGCCGGCCGGGCGAACGGCGAGAGCGTGCCCCACAGGACGGCCTGGCCGGCGACCGTGCCGGCGCCCGAGTGCACCACGGTGTGCCGGGCCAGCGCCGTTCCGCCGTCCGCGCGCAGCACCACGTCCGGGTCGAGCACGGCGAGGAGCGCGTCCAGGTCGCCGTCGCGGGCGGCGGCGAAGAACGCGTCCACGGCCGCCCGCTGCCGGCCGAGGTCCGGGTCGGGCGCGGGCGCCTGCCCCTGGACCTTGCGTCGGGCCCGGCTGGCCAGTTGACGGGTGGCGGCGGTGGTCTTCTCGATCAGCGGGGCGATCTCGTCGAACGGCACCGCGAACAGGTCGTGCAGCACGAAGGCGACCCGCTCGGCCGGTGACAGCGACTCCATCACCACCATCAGTGCCAGCCCGACCGAGTCCGCGAGCAGCACCTCCTGCTCCGGGTCGACCACGCCCTCGCGCCGCAGCAGCGGGTCCGGGATGCGCGGCGGGCCCGGCTCGCCGTCGGGGCCGGCGGGCTCCAGGGGTTCCTCGCGGCGCTGGGCGCGGGTGCGCAGCAGGTTCAGGCAGACCCGGGAGACCACCGTGGTCAGCCAGCCGCCGAGGTTGTCCACGCCGGCGGTGTCGGTGCGGTCGTAGCGGAGCCAGGCCTCCTGGAGGGCGTCCTCGGCCTCGCTGAGCGAGCCGAGCATCCGGTACGCGACGGCGCGCAGGTGCGGGCGGTGCTCCTCGAAGAGCGCGGCCCGGGCGGCTTTCCCGTCCGCTTTCCCGTCCACCTTCTTCCCGTCCACCTTCTTCTCGTCCACGTGTCACATTCCTTCGTCGCCGGGGGTCGGAGCAGCAGGAGCCACCCAACAACGGCCGTGGCGGGGAGATCAACTCCCCTCCCGGGACGAATCGGAGACGATCATGACGAAGAACCCCGTGCTGGTCACCGGCGGTACCGGAACCCTGGGCCGGCAGGTGGTCCCGCTGCTGCGCGCTGCCGGGCTGCCGGTGCGCGTGCTCAGCCGCCAGGACCGTCCGGCCGCCGACGGCGTGACCTACGCGCGCGGCGATCTGCTCGGGGACCCTGCGACGGCCGCCGGGCAGCTGGACCGGGCGCTGGCGGGGGTGGACACCGTGCTGCACCTGGCCGGCGGCCCCAAGGGCGACGACGTCGCCACCCGGCTGCTGGTGGCCGCGGCGCAGCGGGCCGGGGTGCGGCACCTGGTGTTCATCTCGGTGATCGGCGCGGACCGGCTGCCGCTCGGGTACTTCCGGGCCAAGCACGCCGCCGAGCGGGCGGTGGCCGACTCGGGCCTGCCGTACACGATCCTGCGGGCCGCGCAGTTCCACGACCTGGCGTTCACGGTGGCCGAGAAGATGGCCGGGCTGCCGCTGGTGCCGGCCCCCGGCGGGGTCCGCTGGCAGCCGGTGGACGTCCGGGAGGTCGCCGCCCGGCTGGTGGAGTCGGTGCTCGGCGGGCCGGCCGGGCGGGTGCCCGACCTGGCCGGCCCGGCGGTGTACGAGATGGGCGAGCTGACCCGCGGCTACCTCGCCGCGCGCGGCCGCAGCCGCCGGCACCTGCCGCTCCGGGTGCCGGGAAAGGTCGGCCGGGCGTACCGGGCGGGGGAGAACCTGGCCGCGGCGGGGGCCGAGTACGGGCGGCGGAGCTGGGAGGAGTACCTGGCGGAGCGGCTGACGGCCTGACGGCCTGACGGCCTGACGGCTGTCCGCGGCGGTCCGTAAGGTGTCCGCCATGTCGCTCCTCGATGCCATCCGCGCCCACGCCGCCGCAGCCGACTACCTGGTCTGGCCGGGCGAGTTCGACCCGTCCCGCAGCTACGAGCACGTCGAGGAGGTCGTCCTCGCCTCGGGTGCCGCGCTGGAGCCGGTGGCCAAGGACGGCGCGGGCGGCACCTACTTCCTCTGCGGCGAGGGCGGCGAGGAGCGGCCGGTGCTGTACGCCGACTCCGAGGGCGGTGCGGCGCTGCTGGCCGTCGGGCTGCCGGAGCTGGTGCGGCTGCTGCTGGCGGTGCCGTGGTGGCGGGACTGTCCGGGGCTGACGGCGGAGGAGTGCGCGGACGCGGCCGAGGAGTACCTGGAGGACGAGCCGGACCTCCTCGCCGACCGGGACGAGGCGGCCGCGGCGCTCGGCTTCGAGGTGCCCTCCGCCGCCGGGGCCCTGGCGCGGCTGCGGGAGCTCACGCTGGGCCCCGGGGCCTCGTACGTCCTGCTCAACGCCGAGGAGGGGAACGCCTACGAGCCGTTGCTCAGGCCTTCGCGGCTTCGGTGACGGCCCCGGTCGTCACGACCTTGGCGAAGCGCATCGCGTGCAGGGTGGCGGCCGTGGCGCGGGCGAGGTCGGCGGCGGGGATGGTGGCGCCGTCGGGGCCGGCCATGTCGAAGGAGTGCATGGCGTCGGTCGGGAAGATCGCGTCGTAGCCGAGGTTGCCGGCCATCCGGGCGGTGGTCTCGCAGCACACGTTGGTGATGATCCCGGTGACCACCACCTGCCGGGCGCCGCGCTCCTGGAGCCAGGCGTGCAGGTCGGGGGTGCCGTAGAACGCGCTGTTGACGGACTTGGTGACGTGCAGCGCGGGGGTGAGGCCGGCGACGAAGTCCTTGAGCTCGTGCCCCGGGGTGCCCCCGGCCAGCGGGGTGCCCGGGCCGTCGTGCTGCACGGTGACGATCGGTCGGTCGGTGTCCTGCCAGGCGGCGATCAGTTCGGCCATCCGCTGTTCGGCCTGCGGGTTGTCGCGGGGGCCGAAGGCCTCGGCCTCGAAGCCCTTCTGGACGTCGATGAGCAGCAGGACGGCGTCGCGGTCGAGAACGAGCGGGGCGTCGAAGGCATCGGTGTTCGTCATGCGTCCATGGTGGTCGGCGACACCGGGAAGGTGTGATGGGCGGAGACGCCGCCCATCGATAGATTCCTGCCATGCACACGGTGGGCTGCCTGATCTTCGACGGTGTCCGGGCCTTCGACTACGCGGTGATCGGCGAGGTGTGGACGGACCGGTCCGCCCGGTTCGGCCTGCCCGCCTTCGACCTGCGGGTCTGCGGGCCGGAGGGCGCCCGGGTGCGGTTGGGCGGCGGGCTGGAGCGGGTCCCCGACCACGGGCCGGCGGCGCTGGCCGGCTGCGACCTGGTGGTGGTGCCCGGCATCGAGGACCCGGACGCCCGGCACGCCCCGGAGGTGCTGGGGGCCCTGCGGGCGGTCGCGGCCGCCGGCGTCCCGATCGCCTCGCTCTGCGCGGGCGCCTTCGTCCTCGCCGAGGCCGGCCTGCTGGACGGCCGGGAGGCCACCACCCACTGGGCGCTCGCCGGTGAACTCGCCCGCCGCTTCCCGGCGGTGACGGTCCGGCCGGAGGTGCTCTTCACCGGCGGCGACGGCCTGTGGACCTCGGCCGGCGTCGCGGCGGGCATCGACCTCTGCCTCCACCTGGTCCGCACCGCGCACGGCCAGCAGGCGGCCGCGACCATCGCCCGGGCCATGGTCACCGCGCCCTTCCGGACGGGTGGGCAGAACCAGTTCATCCCCTCCCCGGTGCCGGACGGCGGCGCCGACGACGACCCGCTGGCGCGCCTGCGCGCCGAGGTCCTGGCCTCCCTGGACACCCCCTGGACGGTGCGCCGGATGGCCGCCGCCGCCCTGATGTCGGAACGGACCTTCGCCCGCCGCTTCACCGCCACCACCGGCACCACCCCGGTGCGCTGGCTGCTCGACCAGCGCATCCTCGCCGTCCAGCGGCTCCTGGAGGAGAGCGACCTGCCCGTCGACACCGTCGCCACCCGCTGCGGCTTCGCCTCCGCCGTCTCCCTGCGGCCGGTCTTCACGGCGCGGGTGGGCCTCGCCCCGCGCGAGTACCGCCGTGCCTTCCGGGGGCGGGAGGAGGGCCGGGGGGACACGTCGGCGCGGCCGAACCGGCCCGCGCGGTAGGGGAGTTCCTGCCCGAGGCCGGAAGGGGAGAGGGGTGGCGGCCCTCAGCGCCGCCACCCCCGTTGGCTTCTCGGCACGGGGGGCGGGGTTCGTTGAGCCAAACCCCACCTTGGGGTGAAGTCGGACCGGTGGGCGAGGAGCCGGTGGCCGAGGGACCGGTGGCCGAGGGGCCGGTGGCCGTGGGGCGGGGCGGCGTCCGGACACCGCCCCGCCCCGGTGGGCCGCTCAGCGCGTGGCGGCCTCGCGCAGGCGCTTCTTGTCGGGCTTGCCGACGGGCGTCAGCGGGATCTCGTCCACGAGGTGCAGCACCTCGGGGGCGAAGATCCGGCCCTTGCGCTCCGTGACGAAGGCGCGGAGCTCCTCCAGTTCCGGCCGCTGCCCCGGCGCGGGGACGACGGCGACGTGGACGTGCTCCGCCTCCTGCTCGTCGCGCACACCGAAGACGGCGCAGCGGGCGACCGCCGGGTGGGTGACGAGGAGGTCCTCCACCTCGGACGGGTAGACGTGCCCGCCGACCACGATGATCAGGTCCTTGACCCGGTCGGCGAGGTAGAGGTAGCCGTCCTCGTCGAAGTAGCCGACGTCCCCCGTGTTCAGCCAGCCGTCGTGCAGGACCGCGGCGGTGAGGTCGGGCCGCTTCCAGTACCCGGCCATGACGGTGGCGGAGCGCATGTGGACCTCGCCCTGCTCGCCGGTCGGCACGGCGGTGCCGTCGAGCGAACGGATCGCCACCTCGATGCCCGGGCCGGGCCGGCCGACCGAGACCTGGCCGCCGCGGCCGATCCGGTCGTGCTCCTGCGGCGGGAGCATGGAGATCAGCTGCGCCTCCGACATCCCGTAGACCCCGTACAGGACGGGCCCGAAGACCTTGAGGGCCTCGCGGATCCGGGTCGGCGAGGCGGCGCTGCCCCCGTACGCGATGTGCCGCAGGCTGGACAGGTCGGTGCGGCCGATCGCCGGGTGGTCGAGCAGCTGGTGGAGCAGCGGCGGCAGCACCCACAGGTCGGTGATGCGTTCGCGCTCGACGGCGGCCAGGACGGCGCCCGGCTCGAAGGAGCGCTGGAGGACGACCGTGCCGCCGCGCTGGAGGGTGACGTCGGCGAAGATCCCGGCGAGGTGGGCGAGCGGGGTGGCGGCGAGCACCCGGGGCGGGCCCTCGGCGGGATCGCTGCCGACCGGGGCGTCGAAGACGCGGCGGTAGGTGCCGTGGAGGCTGAGGATGCCCTTGGGGATGCCGGTGGTGCCGCCGGTGTGGCGGATGCCGAGGTCGTCCTCCGGTCCGATCCGGACGTCCGGGGGTTCGGCGGGGCGGTGGGCGGAGGCGGCGATGACGTCCTCGCCGATCGCGCCGGTGCCGGTGCCGGTGCCGGTGCCGTCCTCCGTCGGGTTCGGGCCCGGGCCGAGGGTGAGGACCGTCGGCACGTCGATCAGCGGGAGCAACGCGGGGGCGTCGGCGTACCGTTCGGCGTCCACGAGCAGCACGGCGGTGTCGACGCTCGCGGTGATCTCGGCCAGGACGGGGGTGCTCATGCCGTCGTACAGGTTCACCACCCGGGCCCCCGCGAGGCCCGCCGCGTAGCGGGCGCTCAGGGCTTCGGGGGTGTTGCCGGTCAGCAGGGTCACGGTGGTGCCGCGGGCGGCGCCCCGGGCGATCAGCTCGTGGGCGAGGCGGTAGGTGGCGGCGGCGAAGTCGCCGGCGGTGATCCCGACGCCGTCGGCGGTGACGATGGCCCGCCGGTCGGGGTCGGATGCGAGGGACCGGAGGATCAGGGCGGGGCCGCTGACGAACTCCGGGTCCTGCATGGCTACTTCTTCCTTGTAGTTTGCAACCATGGCCACAGGCTAACCCCACCCGTGCCAATGTGCCGGGGGTGGACTCCCGGGAAATGGCGTGAACTCTTCGCCGAAGGCGCGTTTATGACAGTGCATCAGTGGCTGAAAGCCGTCCGCGCCGCCGCCTTTCGGGTGAAACGCGGGCGGCGGTCCGGTGCGGTGGCCCCGCTCAGAACGCCAGCGGGGGCCGGAGGGCGAGGTCGGTGGCGGCGGCCCAGTGCTCGGTGGCGGCGGTGACGATTGCGTAGCCCTGCTGGGAGGGGAGCCGGGGGATCAGGGCGCTGCGGCAGCCGTGGCTGTGGTGGACCTCCACCGGGACGGGGACGCCGTGGAGCAGCACCTCGCCCGGGGTCGGTGGCCCGGCGAGCGGGGCGAGGGCGGTGCGCGGGTCGAGTCGGTCCGCATTGGCGAGGAAGGTGGAGAGCTGGGACTGCGGGGTGGTGAGGGAGCCCACCCGGTGGCCGGCCGGCACGGGGCGGGAGGTCTGGACGACGGCGACGAGCTCGCCGTCCAGGTGGTAGTTGAGGTCGAGGTGGCAGAGGTAGCCGTCGGAGGACAGCCGCCCCAGCAGGAACAGCCACCCGGGCGGAGCGGCGCGGAGGGTGGCGATCTGCTCGCCCCACTCCTCGGCGGTCTCGCGGTGGGTCGGTATGCGGATGCTGCCCGGGCGGGTGTCGCGGAACAAGGGCTTCCCCCAACGGGTGGTCGATGGCCGGTCGTTGGGATGAGTATGCGGGTGCCGACAGGCGGTTCGGGGGCGGACCGGTCGGTAGGCTCGGGACGATGCGGAAGTGATCCGTTCCGGACGGGGGAGTGATCGTGGCGACGTACGTTCTGATCCATGGCGCGGCTGCCGATTCCTGGTGCTGGGAGCCACTGGCGGCCGAGTTGCGCGGGCGGGGCCACCAGGTGGTCGCGCCGGACCTGCCGTGCGAGGACGACGCGGCCGGGCTCGTCGAGTACGCGGACGCGGTGGTGGCGGCGGTCCCGTCGCCGGTCGGCGGGCGCGCGGGGCAACTCGTCGTCGTCGCGCACTCGTTCGGCGGCTTCACCGGCCCGCTGGTGTGCGAGCGCCTGCCGGTGGACCTGTTGGTCATGCTCCAGGCCCAGGTGCCGGCGCCCGGGGAGACGCCGGGCGCCTGGTGGGAGAACACCGGCTACGCGCGGGACCGCCGCGAATCCGACCGCGGCAGGGGCGTGGCGGAGGGTGCGGAGGAGGACCCGCGCGCCCTGTTCCTCCACGACACCCCGGCCGCGCTCGTCGAGGAACTCCTCGCGGAGCACCAGCGGCAGCAGTCGGCCACCCCGTTCGGGACGCCCTGGCCACTGGCGGCCTGGCCCCGGGTGCCCACCCGGTTCCTGCTGGCCACCGGCGACCGCTTCTTCCCGCCCGCGTTCCTGCGGCGGCACGTCCAGGAACGGCTGGGCCTGCGCCCGGACGAGATGCCCGGCGACCACCTCCCGATGCTCGGCCACCCGCACGACCTGGCCGAACGCCTGGAGGCCTACCGCGCCGAGCTGTAGCCGGGGCGCCCCGGCGCACGGGAGGTCGGCGGGGCCGACTTCCCGTGCGGGTGGGGCGGGGCTTCTCGGCCGGCAGGCCCTCGGGGACCTGCCCGCACCCTGAGGGCGGTGCGGGCCCCCGTCAGCCGGGATCGGGTACGACCGTGACGGAGGCGAGCTGGGCGGGCGTCAGCGCCATGTGGCTCAGCGCTCGCTGGGTGAAGCGCGCTCCGGACACGTCGGCATCGGCGAAGGAGTTGCCGTCGAACGTCGCACCGGTGAAGTCCGCGCCGGCGAGGACGGCGTGGTCGAACACGCAGCGCATCAGGGCGGCCTGACGGAAGTCGGCGCCGCGCAGGTCCGCGTAGCTGAAGTCGGCGTGAGCGGTTTCGCATCCGGTCAGCCGGGTCCGGTGGCCCGAGGCACCCATCAGGTTCGCTCGCGAGAGCAGGGTGTGGGACAGGTTCGCGTCCGAGAGCCTGGCGTTCATCATGGCCGCGTCGGTGAGGTTGCACCGGGTGAGATCGGCGTCGGTGAGATTGACGGACTCCAGGTTCGCGCCGGTGAGCGTCGCCTGTGCCAGCCGGGCGTCCTCGAGTTGCGCGTGCTGCAGGGAGCCGTTCGCCAGCAGGCTCCCGCTCAGGTCGGCGCTCCAGAGCCGGGCCCCGTCCCAGACGAGGTTCCGAAGGTCGAGCCGCGACAGGTCGATCCCGTCGGCGAAGTACTCATAGGGCAGGCGCCCCAGGACCAGTGCCGCCACCTGGGCCTCCTCGGACGGAGCAGGGGCCGGGCCGAGGGGGCCCTCCAGCGGTCGGGCCCTCCGGAGGAAGTCCGCCAGCAGCGAAGGCCACCGGGGGGAGACGGGCACCTCGTCCCGCCGTCGGGTGCGCCACGCCAGCCGTTCCAGGCGGTACAGGGCCGCGATCCGACGATCCGACTCGGGGTGGCGGAGCTCCGCCCCCAGATCCGCGTCCTCCGGGGCCGGCCGGGTCGGCTCCTCCGGAGCTTCTTGGGCCGGGGAGTCCGGTGTGGCCGGGGCCGCGTCCTCGACGGCCAGCCAGAGCCGGTGGAAGCGTTCGACCTCGGCCTCCGGGTCCGGCTTCTGCCGGCCGACGGCGGCTTCGGCGAGGTAGCGCACCACGGATTCCATCCGCGCCCAGGCGGGCACGGCCACACCGCGCAGCAGCTGGCTCACGGTGTCGTGGCTGACCGGGGCCGGCAGGTCCTGGCGCTTCCTGATGCCGTCGGAGATCTCGCGGAGGCTGGGTTTGCCGGCTCCCCGGTGCAGCCCGTGCAGTGCGTCGACCAGGTCCCGGCGCGGCCCGGGCGGGAGGCTCTCGCTGCTGGGTATGGCGATTCTTGCCACGGGCCGCCCCTCGATGCGCTGTCAGATTCCGTCCGGTGCTGTCAGTTCATCATGGACCGAGGGCGGGTCGGTGTCAGGTGAACGCCCTTTTCCGGCAGGCGGCTTCCGGCTTCATCCGGTCCCATCGGCCGGGCGCGGTGCGGCTGCCGGCCGGCTCCAGAGTGGAGTCAGGCCGTGGGACGCGGCCGATTCCCCCGGGAGAGGAGAGGCGAGATGGTCGCCTGGAACGGCAAGCAGGGTCGGGCAGCCGAGGAGGCGCGGCGCGGGCGGTGGCGGGTCGTGCGGCGCACCGTCGTGCTGCACTTCGTCCGGGGCATGGCCGCGGCGGCGGGCGGTGCCACCGTGACCGCGCTGCTCGCCCGGCTGGTCGCCGGGCACGGCTGAGGCGCGGCGCGCCGACGAGCCGGGCGGGCGAGGGGCGGGCGTCCGGCACGATGGGCCGCCCCCGGTCGTCCGCCCCCTCCGCGTCGCCCCCCCCGGCCGGGGGACGGGAGCCGTCAGAGCTCGTCGTGGTTCCAGTCCCCGTTGTCGGTGTGGGGGTGGCCCATGGTCATCTGCACGTACCAGCGCAGGTGGTCGAGGTTGTCGACCCGCCCGACCTCGTCGATCTCGACCGCGGTCGCGTTCTGCCCGGCGGAGGCGCGCTGGTAGAACCGCGACAGGGCGTCCCAGGAGTTCTCCAGGTTCTGCTGCGCTTGCGGCAGTTGGCGGACGTCCCAGTTGTTCATCGCCGCGCGGAAGGTGCCCTCGACATCGTTGAACCGGGCGGCCTCGGAGAGGGCCTGGATCATCAGGCTCAGCGAGCGCGCGGTGGCCTGGCGGTTGCCCCACGGGTTGCTCTCGGCCGCCAGCTGGACGATGGAGTACCGCAGGTCGATCCAGCTGATGGGCATCGCGCCCCGGTTCCGGCCGGCCGCCTGGCTCAGCGCGTTGTAGTTCGAACCGATGTTCATCGTCTGGACGTTGGGGTTGACCGGCGGCGTCGGGGAGGTGGTCTCCGAGATCCGCGTCTGCAGAGCGTTGCCGATGTCGTTGAACTGGTAGGTGACGCCGTTCTCGTTGGAGAAGCCCCACACGTAGAGGTTGGAGGGGTTGACCCAGATGTCGGTGTGGCGGCGCCGGCCCTGGTCGTCGAGCGCGGTCAGCGAGACCTGGACGAGGCCGACGTCCTCCAGCTGCGTCTCCTGCATGTTGTAGCCCGCCACCGCCGCCCGCAGGCTGGCCATGAAGGTGGAGTAGCGGATGGTCTCGGACTCGCCGGGGCCGCCCTCCGACAGGTCGAACCACACGTGGGACATGTGGCGCCACTCGGTGCGGGCCTCGGCGGTTCCGGCCCCGCCGAGCACGCCGGTGAGTGCCATGCTCAGGCCTACGCCTGCCAGGAGGAGCGAACGGAGCCGTGCGCGGACGGTGGTGTGCCTCTTCATCTTCTTCTCTCTTGGCTGCCGGAGCGGGCTCTCTGACGATCCGTCCGGTTCGGTGGGTGGCGCCGGTGGTGCCGGGGTGTCTCTGCCGGGCAGCACTGTGCCACGGGGCGTGACTGACTCGGGGTGGGGCGGATGACTTACCCCGGTGACCTACGACGGGGTGGAACGGGCGGCCGGGCGGCAGCGGCGCGGGGGTCCGGGGAGAGACGGGCCCGGGACTCGTGGTGATGCTCAAGTCCCCTGGTGGGCAGCGAAGATGGGCCCATGGAGGGGCCTGGCGCGAGGCGGTCACCCGGGGTGGGCGTCTGGGCCGACAGGCCAGGGCTGCGCGATCGCCCGGGCGGAAGCGGCCGTCGTCGCCACGCCGCAAGCGTGCAGGCTCGGCACAGCGGAGGGCGCTGACGGGCAAGGGCGGCGACGCCGTGCGGCCGGGCGGCGCATCACTCGGCCCTGCGCGGGAAGTCGGCGGGGCCGACTTCCCGCGCAGGGCTACGGGTCGTGCCGGTGCCCGCGTCCGACGTCCCGAGGAGGGAGACCCGCCTCCTCGGCGGCGCGAGCCGGGCGCGGTGGCGCTCCGGGGCCGCCGCGCCGGGACGGGGATCGGGGGGGGCGGTCAGACGGTGAGGTCCTGGCCGATCGCCCGCAGGACGTCGGCGAGCCAGACCAGGTGGTAGCCCAGGGCCCGGTCCTCGTCGGCCAGCAGGTCCCGCAGGTGCTGCCAGGACTCGGTGAGCTGCCCGATCGTCAGGGTCTCCGGGTTCTTCATGACGTCATACATCTCGTCGGACGGGATCGACCAGAAGTAGTCCTTGTCCAGGGCGACGCCACCGCCCGTCGTGGTGCTCTCGACGTGCCGGATCAGCACGTCGAAGGATCTGCGCAGTTCGTCGAGGGGCACGTGCAGGGGATCACCGGTCATGGGCGCCATCCTGGCGCCTGACGGCACCAAGATCCACAGCTTTGGTGCCCGGCGGCTCGCGCGGGAAGCCGGTGGGGTCGACTTCCTGTGCGACGGCGGCGGCGACGGCGGCGGCGAGGCGTCAGGCGGGAATGTTCGCCGCCTGGGTGCGGCAGTGGGTGAGGGCGCGTTTGAGGCGGGCATCGGGGCTGGGGACGGCGGTGAGGAGCTCGCCGGCACTGGTGAGGGCGGTCCAGTAGGCGGTGGGGTCGCCGGTGCGCGGGAGGGGATTGGCGGAGGCGAGGGAGAGGTAGGCGGCGGTGAGGTTGCCGGTGGTGAACCACCGCTGGAGCCCGTGGTGGTGGCCGGGGCGGATGCCGCCCATGGCGTCGATGGCGGTGACCAGGAGGTCGACGACCGCGAGTTCGGCGTCGGTGAGCGACCTGGGGACGTCGAAGACGCCGAGGGCTTCGAGGAGTTCACCGGTGTCGGACTCGGAGTCCGGGCGGGGGTTGGCGAGGAGGGCGTCGTAGCACTCGGCCAGGCGGCGGGTGGTCTCGGCGAGCGGAATGGCGAGGGCGAGGCAGACAGCGCGCGCCACGGGCAGGGGCTGGTGGCCGAGACGGGCGATGAGGGCGTAGGTCGCGGCCGGGGTGGCACCGCGCGAGAGGGTGTGGCGGGCGAGGGTGGTGAGCGACGGCTGGTCCATGACGGGGGCGGCTTTCAGACGGTGACGAGGGCGGGCACGGGCACGGGGGCGACCAGCGCCCAGACGACCTTGCCGATGCCGCCCGGGCGGGAGGCGCTACCCCAACGTTCGGCGAGTTCGTTGACGAGGAAGAGCCCGCGTCCGTGCTCGTCGTCCGGGTTCGGGGTGTGGAGGTAGGGGCGGCCGGTGCCGGCGTCGTGGACTTCGAGGCGCAGGCGCGAGCCGGAGAGGGCGAAGCGGATCTCGATGTGGCGGTCGTCGGGAGCGTCGGAGTGCTGGACTGCGTTGGCGAACAACTCGCCGAGGAGGAGTTCGGCGGTGTCAGAGTAGCGGTCGCCGGCGGGCAGTCCGGAGAGGTAGGCCCGGAGCAAGTAGCGGGCCAGCGGCGTGGATTCGGTCCGGGCGTCGAGCCGGGCGACGAACGCGCGGGGACGGTGGGCAGCGAGCATGGGGGAGCACCTCGGGGGGCGGAGGGGGCGTGAAAGAGGGGCGCGCGATGTAACGCTCTGCACGCGATACGTCGCATTCCGGTATCAATCATGGGGTGCTGGAGTTACGGTGGCGACCAAAACGCTGTGTGAGGGCTCGCAACACCTGAGGGAGAAACACGTGGCACATCGGCGTCTTGGGATCGGACCGACGGTGAGCCCGGCGGAGATGTTCGGGGAAGCGCTCCGCTTCGCGCGGGAGCGGGCCGGCTACACGCAGGAGGAACTGGGCAAGCTGATGCACCTCGACCGGACGGTGATCACGAGGTTCGAGGGTGGTAGGCGTCCGGTGGACCGCGAGACGGCGGCGAAGCTCGACGACCTGCTGGCCATGGGGGGCATGCTGGTTCGGCTTTGGGAGCGCGTGGACTGGCAGGCGGACATCGAGAGCCAAGACTGGTTCGAGAAGTTCATGGAGCTGGAGGAAGAGGCTCTGGCGATTCGGGTGCTTCAGTACAACCGGATCAACGGTCTCCTGCAGTGCGAAGAGTACGTTCGCGCGATGATCAGCACCGGAAAAGCGCGCAACGATCCGAAGCGCTACGCCGAGTTGGTCGATACTCGATTGAGTCGGCAGGGTCGCTTCCTGGTTCCTGATGGGCCGACCTTGATGGTGGTTCTTGATGAGAGCGCCATCCGCACGGTGATCGGTGGCCCAGGGGTGATGCGACGGCAGATGGAGCACCTGCTTGCGGTGACTGAGCGCTCGAACATCGTCATCGAGGTAGCTCCATTCGGTCGCCCGATGGCGACGACACCATCGACATCCATGGTGCTGATGTTGATGCCGGACGGGAAGGAATGGGTGTACTCGGAGAGCTTGTATCGAGGGCACTTCAGTGACGCCCCAGCAGTGGTCGAGGAGTCAAGGCGGGACTTTGACGTGGTGCGTACCGGTGTACTCTCGCCGGGAGATACCCGTGCCCTGATCGCCGATGCGATGGAGGAGTACCGTTTTGCAGAACGCCGATCCCATGAAGGCCACTTGGCGCAAGAGCAGCTACAGCGGTGGCGACGGGGCCGAGTGCATCGAGGCGGCCCTTGGTTTCCTCCCCGGCGCCGTCCCGGTGCGTGACTCCAAGGACCCGCAGGGCCCGGCGCTCGTCTTTCCGGCCGTCTCCTGGCAGGCCTTCGTTGCGGCCGTGCGAACCGGGGACTTCCCGGTCGAAGGCTGATTCACCTCCCGACCTCCTCGGGGCGGGGCGCCGACGGGCGCCCCGCCCCGAGTCCTGTTCGGGAGCACTCTTCGTCCCCTCGGAGCCAGCCGGGCGTATACGTAGTATTTCCCGGCGTGCCCGCCCGTCCGCCCTGAACGAGCCCGCTTAGCCTGCGGATCGCAGGTGGCGCCCCCTGTCGATGCAGCACCTCCAGTCAGTCCTCACAGGGAAAGAGCAACGACATGGCATTCAGGAAGACCCTGGGCACGATCGGCACGACGGCGATCCTCGCGTTCGCCGCCGTCGGTGCGGCCTCCCCCGCCGCGAACGCGGCGGAGCCGGTGGTCACCATCTCGGGACAGCAGCTCTCGATCGTGCCGGCGACCGCCGCCGCCACGCCGGCCGACCAGGCCCAGGGCGAGTCGGTCGTCGGCGTGACGGTCACCCCGGGCACCAACAAGCCGCTGAGCCTCAGCTGCGGAAACTACGGCTTCGACGGCCCCTGGTTCTACGAGACCTGTAGTGGCAGCAGCTACCGCGTGTTCGTCGATTGCTCGGACGGCTACCGGTACATCTCCACCTCGTACTACAGCGGCACCCACAGCTTCGCCCTGAAGTGCCCGGCGGGCAACGCCGTGGGCGGCGGCGCCATCGGTAACTGACGCCGCGTGACGGCGTGAGACCGCGCCCCGGCACCCCTCGATCCGGGGGTGCCGGGGCATCCTCATGCGTGCGCGCCTACGCGTCGGCGGGGGCGTGTGTCCTCGCACGATAGGCGCGCTCCTTCACGAGTGCGCCGCACGTCTTCATCGAGCACCCGTGGCCGCCACCTCCAGCTCGGGCAGGACCGTCACCCGCACCGCCGGCCTCCACGAGGCGGGCCCGGTGCTGGAGTCCCTGGAGGCGTACGGACCGACCGGCGCCGCCGGCATCGACGAGTTCGGTGCCTGAGGAGCACGGCCTCCGGGTGCCGGGGGAGGAGTGGCTTCCGTCCGTTCGCCCGGGGGTGGTCGGAGGCACCCCTGCGGATGGTCTATAGTTTTCCTCATCACCCAGATGCGCGGGTGGCGGAATAGGCAGACGCGCTGGATTCAGGTTCCAGTGCCCGAAAGGGCGTGGGGGTTCAACTCCCCCCTCGCGCACAGCGAACGGCCGGTCGATCTTCGGATCGACCGGCCGCTTTGTTTTCCGTGGACGGCCGGGGACGCGGCGCGAATCCGTGCGGGGCGCGGGGTCAGTGCTTGTCGTAGTGGCGGCAGAGCATGACGCCGCCGAGGATGGTGAAGAAGGTGTCGACGCCGGCCTTGACCGTCGCGATCACGAAGCCGGAATCGGGCTCCTTGAGCATGATCCGGTTGTTCAGGAGGGCGGTCGCCGGGGAGATCGCCAGCAGGACCCGGGCCGCGGCCTCGTCGCCGTCCTCCGTCGTGCCGTCGACGATCCGTGCCAGCGATCTGTACAGGTCCCAGAAGCAGCCCTTGAGCATCAGGAGGACGGGGACCGGGTCCCCGGCGTCCGCCAGTTTCGTGAGCCACGCCTTCGCCGCGGACCGGTACACCACGGCCAGCACCGCGAACGCCAGCGCGAAGAGGGTGGCGACGAGGGCGATGACCCAGCCCGGTGTCATGCTCTCGGCCAGCACCGTGGTCCCGATGTCGAAGACCACGAGGGTGAACAGCAGGTTGGCGACCTGGACGAGCGGGCCGAGGTAGGGCCAGTCGAGGCCCTGGGCGCTCTCGTAGGCGAGGAGGTCGCCCACCGCGTAGAAGGCGAACTGGACGGTCTGCAGGATCGCCGCGACCAGCAGCCACGTCTTGTCCGTGGGCGTGAGCGTCTTGGGGACGGCCCCGCGCGCCTGGGCCTGGAGCAGTGCGTTCTTCTTGGGGAAGGGCTCGGCCCCCTTGCCCTTGATCAGCCGGTAGATCAGGGTCACCGGGAGGGCGCCGAGGAAGCAGAGGGCGCCGTTGACGGTCAGGGGCGCGTCCGGTTCGCCGGCCTGTTTGGCGATCCACTTCCAGAGCGTCCCGATGACCGGCACCTCGCGGGGGGCGGTCAGCGCCGTCTTCAGCTTGTCGATGGCCTTGGAGACGAGGTCGACCACCGCGTGGAGCACGGCGTCCCCGAAGTCGAGCGCGGCCAGGGCCAGTTGCTCGAACGATTCGAGCAGTGCGGCGAGGGTCGTGGCCTTGAGGTCCTGGGGCTTGGCGGCGAGGTCCGTGAAGGCTTGGAGCAGCTTCCGCACGCCCGTGACGAACTCCTCGCCGGCCTTCTTCAGGAGGGGGGCGCACGTGTCCCAGGTGGTGTTGTCGACGATGTCCTTGTCGGTGTCCCGCGGCGGGATCGTCATGACCGCCGCCTTGTCCTGGAACCAGTTGAGGTGGGCGTTGCCCCCGTTGAGGTCGGAGAGCTTCGCGTCCCCGACGACGAGGGTCCCCTGCTCGCCCTTCCCGGGCAGGTCGTCGTAGCTGCCGACCGTCTTGTCCCCGAGTTTGGCGCGGGCGTCCTTGAAGCTCTTCCTGACGCTGTCCTTCTGCTTCCGGAGGTAGTCGTCGGCGAGGTTTCCGGCCTCCTTGACGGCGGCCTGGGCCTTGTCGAGCATGGTGAGGACGGAGGACTCGAAGACCTTCTTGGTGTTCCAGATCGCGGGGAAGTCGAACCAGGCCGTCAGCCAGCCGACGACGTCGCCGAGCTTCGCGCCGATCATCTTGAAGACGCTGCCGATGAAGCCCAGGATCGCCTGGATCGCGTCCTTCCCCAGGGTCACGAGCTGCTTGATCCCGTCCTTGAACTTGGCCCACAGCTTGGCGAACTTGTCCTTCCAGCTGAAGGTGATGCTCATCTCGGTGATGGCCCCGGTCTGCAGGCCCGCGTGGACGTCCCCGAAGACGATCGGGGACTTCTCCCAGGAGTCGTCCAGGGTCTCCGGCTCCTGGAGTTCCACGTAGTCGACCTGCGGCGTTCCGTCGACCAGCGTCACCGACAGGCGGAAGCCGAAGGCGTTCCTCGACGCGGAACCGGCCTTGGTCTCGGCCATCGCCTTGATCGCGTCGGCCGCCTCCTGGGCGGTCTTCTTGGATTTCGCGGCCTCGGGCGCCAACGCGTCCTGGCCCGGGCGGCCGGCCGGGCCGGGGACCTTCGCGCCGGCCAGGGTGCCGCCGCCGAAGTCGGGCAGCGGGCCCGCGGGGTTGGTGAGGTTGTACTTCAGGTTCTTCGTGCCGCGCAGGTAGTCCTCGGTGTCCCGGGAGGGGCGCAGCAGGACGTCCTGGAGCCCCTCGACCCTGAGGACGAGGTCGGGAGCGGACAGCCCGGTCGGGGTGACGGCGAGGGTGACCCGGCCGAACAGGTCGGTCTTCAGCGGGGTCGGCCGGTCGGTGACCTCCACGATCTGGCCGTCGACGGCGACCTCGCCCTCGGTGTCGCCCGGGGCTCGGGACAGGGTCACGGGCTGTCCGGCCACGGGCGCGCCGGACCGGTCGAGGACGGTGGCCTCCACCCGGTAGCGGGTGACTTCCTTGACGCCCGCCGCGGGGTCGTGGACGTGCACGCGCCGCCACAGGCCGGTGGTGCTGTCCTGGACGTCGAGCCGCAGCTCGTTCTTCGTCTCGTCGCCGGACTCGGTGCCCGCCTCGACCAGGAAGACGGTCGCGGTCTCCAGCGGTGAGGGCGGCGTGGCGGCGGCCACCACGTCAGCCTGGAGCGGCGTGCCCGGAAGTGCCGCGCCCTGGGCGGGCAGCCGGTGGATCCAGCACACCTTCCGGTCGTCGATCGCGTAGACGGTGTGACCGCCGTCGGCGGCGGGATGGAAGGACGCTCGGACGATGTTCCCGGCGTTGAGCTTCTCGTGGACGGTCATGATCCTGGCAGCGTCGTCGTAGAGCAGGGTCCACAGGGCGCCGGCCGCGTCGGTCACCAGGAACACCGCGCCGCCGGCGACGGCGTAGCCGCCGATCACGTGCCGTGCCTTGGAGGGGAGCGGATCGATGGAGACGTCTTCCTCCTGCTGCCCGTTCCGCGCGGCGATCAAGCCGTCCTTCTCGACGACGCCCAGCACCACGAAGTCCGTCTCCGACAGCATGACCACGGCGACGTCGTCCACCGGCAGGTTCCCGAGACGGGTGTCCCCGGACGATGTGCCGCGGATCTCGACGTGCACCGACGGCGTGTGCCCGTTGTACGTCACGGGATTCCCCCGCGGGGTGTACGTCGTGTCGATGGTCTCGTAGATCAGGGCCTGCTCGGGACCGTCGGGCGAGGGCGTGGTCCAGGTGCCGTCCGGGAGGAGTTCGGAGATGAACAACTGGCCGTTGGGCCACACCCCGACATCGGTGTACTTGACGCTGATCTGCGCGGTCACCTTGTGGGCGCGGTCCTCGGGCACCAGAGTCACCGTGAGGTCGTTGAACACCCAGCCGGTCCGCTTGGCCTGCTCCTGGAGCCAGGCCTCGAACGGGCTGGTGACGCTCCAGCCCGTCGGGGTGCCCAGGGCGCGGGCCACGTGCCGGATGTCGGGGACCGGGCCCTTCCGGGGGCAGAACACCAGGGCCTGGTGCCCGTCGGAGTCCGAGCTCGCCTTCTCGCCGGGGTCGTGGAACGCGAGGACCGGTTTGCGCCGGGCGGTGTCCACGACCACCGGCCCGCCCAGGACCACGTCCTGGCTGAGGACTTGGGTGACGTCGACGTGGTCTGCCGTGCGGCTGCGCAACCGTCGGTCGGTAGCGCTGGGCGCCATCATGAGCGACTCCGTTCCGTGGGGGTCGAACCGTCTTGGTTCGTGCACTGCGTACCCGGTCGGTGGGAGCGCCCGCGCGGCGGGCGGCGATGTTCCCGCGAACGGGCCTCCCGCCGTGGATGCCGCCGTTCAGGGATCCGGCCAGGGGCCCGGCCGGGGGGCCGTCCAGGGGTGAACTCCCGGCTCCGGCGCGCCGATCGGGGCCCGGTGCCTCCCGGCGCCAGGCCCCTGCCCTGTTCCCCGTGCGGCCCGGTGTGTGTACTTACGACTTTCCCCGGCGCCGTTTATCCGGCCCCTCCGGGGTGGGATCCCCCTTCCGGGCGGTGCGGCCGCTGTCCGCCCGGGAATCGGAAGGGGGTGGCCGCCGTGCCGTGGTCCGTGTCCGGTCGGGCGGCCGTCTCGCTGACCGCCGCCGCGCTCGCGAGCGCGGCCGTGATCCCCGCGACGGGCGCGCCGTCCGTCCCCAGGCAGCTCGGCCGCCCCCGGGGGCACACGGTGTGCGCCTACACCGAGCCGGACTTCCAGGGCCTGCTGGAGCACGTCAGGCAGTCGCGGCCGATGATCGAGCCGCCCGTCGAGAGCGCCGTCAACCACAGCCAAGTGGCTTGGTGCTTCTACGAGTTGCCCGCGTACGGCGGACTGCGCGTCACCGTCGAACCGGGCCTCGGCGCCACCAGCTTCCCGTACCCCGTCCAGTCCGCCCGGCCGACCGGAAGCGACTGAGCGGGCCCTCAGGGGCTCTCCGTGCCGCGGCCTCTCCCCGCGATCCGCGGGCGTCTTCACGGAAACGGCCGGTCGACCACCAGGTCGACCGGCCGTTGTGTCACTCCGGGAACCGGATCGTGGCGGCCCCGCTCCGGGACCTCACCGCTCCGGGCCTGCGGGGACCGTCACTCGGCGCTCCACGTGGCGCCCGAGCCGGTGAACGAGCCGGTGACGCCCGTGTCGTCGGCGTAGGTCCAGGCGGTGGCGTGCGACAGACCGTCGGGGCTGACGGAGGACTGGTTGGCGCCGAAGCCGGCGCCGTTCTGGTTGGCGGTGAAGAAGCCCTGGCCGAAGCTCGCGTCCAGGCCCTCGGTGGCCGAGGCCAGGCCGGCGCAGCCGATCACGAGCGGGGTGGTGAGGGCGGCGACGGCCAGGACACGCTTGACAGCACGCATGATGGTTCTCTCCGTGGAGTTCGAGATCAGAAGTGGCGGCACCCGGTCGGTCCCGCCTGAACCAGCCAGCCACGGGCCGCCACCCCCCGCAAGCGATGCCGCCATCCGAACAGACCTCACGGGCTGTCAGACACACCGTGCCGACCTGCGGAAATGACCGATCGGGCGACATCCCGGCAAGGTCGTTCGGGCGGAGCAGGCGCCCCGCCGGACCCGAGGCGGCCGGCCGGTCGATCCGAGGACCGGCCGGCCGCCTGGCTCACCGGTGCGGGCGGGTCACCGGCTGGCGACCAGGAACCTCCAGTGGAGCCTGGGCGCGGAGGAACCGGGCCCGCTGAGCACCGCCACGTCCGACGTCGCGTTCCTGGTGAGGTCCAGGTGGTCCGTCGCGGTCGTGTGGTTGGTCAGCAGGGGCCCGTCCGGGCCGTCGGGCGTGGTGCACCACAGGTAGCCGTCGTCGTTGGGCCGGAAGGCGCCCATCGAGACCGTGTCGCCGTTCCGTGGATCCCGCGGGTGGGTCGCGGTCGAGTTGACGTACTGCCCGCCCCTGACCAGGTAGAAGCAGTTGTCGCTGCCGCTGGGCCCCGCGGAGATCGTGCTGAACTGCTGGGTGGAGCTCCCCTGGACGTACGGCGCCAGGAAGACCGGGAAGGGTGCCGACGCCTGGTCGTTGACCGCGAGCGCCGACGAGGAACCGGCGTTCGTCGAGACGATCTGGTTGAGGCCGGCGGCCTCACGGGGGTCCTGGAAGAACCAGCGTTGGGCGGTCGAGCCGTCCTCGTCGCGGCCCGCCACGGCCTGCCCCGGGCCGAGGGTCGTGAGGAACTGGTGGGTGTAGTAGTTCTGCAGGGTGAAGGTGCCGTCGCCCTGGTAGACCGGTGCCCAGAGCTGGTCGACCGCCGGGCTCCCCCACAGCACCACCCGGGAGTCGCGGCGTCCGCCCTCCTGGCCCAGGTATCCGCCGGCGAAGGGCGCGTACGGGTGGAACAGGCGGTAGTAGCCGGGGTACTCCGGGTCCGGCGTCAGGCTGAGCACCTGCGACTGGATGGCGGCCCGGTCGATCGGCTGGTCGGTGACCGCGTTGTCGTTCCGGCCGGCCGGACCGGCCACGTTGGTGGTGGCGGCGCTGCGCAGCAGGATCTGGTTCGGTACCGGCGGGGCCGTCACCTGCCCGACCGTCGGCGCGTTCGGCAGGCCGCCGACTTCGTACAGGACGGGATAGTGGTCCGACGAGTCGATGGGGACCCGGAGCGCTCCGGTGACGTTGACTCGCTGGCGGACCGGAGTGGCGGCGTAGTCGAGGATCCTGCGGCCGTTGGGGGCGGCGATCCGGTCCACCGGGTGCGTGGGTTGGGTCTGGGCGTGGATGCGGAACGACCCCAGGACCGCGCCCTGCAGGTTGTCCGGAAGGCGGTTGTAGTCGCCCAGCGCGACCCACGGCAGGCCGCCGGCGGCCGTCATCTGGTCCTGGATGATGGACAGGAGCTGCGGGTCGTCGCTGCCGCGGCCGCCCGAGCTTCCGTGGACCGAGTAGTAGACGACGCCGTCGACGTTGACGCCGAGCGCGGGCCGGGAGTCCCAGCCGTCGGTGATGATGGCCTCGCGGGTGGTGTAGACGCTGTCCCGGTCGACCCTGCTACGGCTGAAGACGGCCAGGTTGACCCGGCCGAACGTCTCGGGGCTGGTGTCCGTGTGCAGCCAGTACAGCCATCCCGTCGTTCGGCTGCCGCTCCCGATCCGGTACTCCCGGACCGGGATCCTGAAGGTGCGGCTGTCGACCCACTGGGTGTTGGGCGTGAGGATCTCCTGGACGAACGTGGCACCGCCGGGCGGCGCTCCGGCCTCCTGCAGGGCGATGACGTCGGCCCGGTTGTTGGCGAACAGCCGGGGCAGATCGTTGGTGTACCGGCTGCCGTTGCCCTCGGGGGTGTTCGCGCCCTGCATGTTCCAGGTGGCCACCCGGCGGCTGTGGTTGTCGCGGGGGACGAGCCCGCCGGTGTCCGCGAGGAAGAGCGACGGGCGGCTGCCCACGTCGACGGGCACCACGCCCTGGCCGGTGTAGTCCAGGGTCTCCCGGCCGGTCCAGTCGGGGATGTTCTGGCCGCCCTGGGCCAGGGGACGGAAGCGGCTCGGGTCGTCGTCGGCGGAGCCGAACTGGTAGGCGGTGCCGGTCCGGCTGCCGTACGGCGCGTACGGCTCGAACGGTCCGCCCGGCGTCGCCTGCTTGACCATCGTGTTGTCGTAGAAGACGTTCTGCGGGCCCGAGGAGCCCGACCACTTGACCGCCTTGGGGCCGGCCGCCCACCAGACCGGATACCAGGTGCCCTCGTCGATCTCGCCGCCCTCACCGCCGCAGTTGGTCTGGCAGCTGCCCGAGCGGTGCTCGTACGGGACCCGCAGGGTGTTCTGCTCGAAGAGGTTGTCGTGTTCCCAACCGCCGTGCAGGTTCAGGTCCGAGTCGAGGTCGTTGCGGAAGGCGACGTTGCCGCTGGCCGACCACTGGAAGGTGAAGTGGCGCAGGTTGCGGCTGAGGTTGTAGGCGTACAGCGAGTCCCACACGCGGCTGCCGCGCAGGTAGCCGTTGCCGCCCTTGCCCTTGTTCCACGCGCCGTCGAAGCTGTTGCGTTCGATCTGGAGGTTGCGGGCGTCCTCGGTGACGATCGGGTGCGAGCCCGTCATCTCGGCCTTCAGCCCGCGCGCCCAGTCGTTGGCGGCCCACTTGAAGACGATGCCGTGCATCGCGTACTCGGGCGCCATGTTGCCGTAGTTGTGGACGGCCTGGCCGGGGGTGAGGGAGTAGGTGCCGCCGCCGAGCTTCGGCAGGCCGTTCATGTCCTGGGTGAAGGCGAAGTCCTCGAAGCCGACGCCCTGGACCACCTTCAGCGGGGTGACCTTGCTCGCGTACGGCTTGTCCCCCAGCGCGGGGGAGCCGTCCGAGGTGGAGTCGACCGGCAGGTCCCACTCCAGCGGACGGTCCAGGGTGACCGTCTTGGCGGCGCCGTCGAAGCCGGTGACCCGGAACATCTGCTGGCGCATGTGCAGGTTGTCCATCTGGCTGCGGTCGGAGACGCCCTGCTGCTCGTAGAACTTGACGCTGTTGGCCGCGCCCACCCAGACGTAGCCGCCGAGGGAGAACTTCTTCATGTCGGCCTTGGCATCCAGCTGGACGGTGTTCTGGCCCTGGCGGGCCGCGTAGCCCGGGTCGGCGGCCGCCGCCGCCACCTTGATGCCGGAGGCCCAGTGCTGGTTGACGCTGCCCTCGAAGATGTCCTTGCGGTTCGCGGGTGCCGCCGCCCAGTCGTCCTGGTAGCGGTCCGCGATGTCCCGGGTCTGCACCCGGAACAGGCCGCGGCCCGGCCAGATCCAGCCGCCGGTACCGACGTCGCTGCCGCTGCCGGCCTTCATGCTGTCCTGGTCCCAGCGGCCGTTGACCAGGGTGTCGTAGCGGGTGTTCTCGTCCGGCCGGAACACCAGCCGGGTGCCGCCGTCGCCGGAGCCCTGGCCGCGCAGGACCAGGTAGTCGGCGTCGACGTAGACCTGCCGGGAGACGTCGATCCGACCGGCCGGCAGGGAGATCAGCGACAGCCGGTTGAAGTTGGCGTTCGGCGAGCAGACGGCCTTGACGTCGTCGATCGCCTTCTGCAGGCCGGTGGTGTCGTCGACCCCGTCGTTCGCCTTCACACCGTACTTGGCGGCGAGCACGTCCGGGGTGATCCGGCAGCCGGCGTCGTCGGTGAGGTCGCCGTCACCGGGCAGCGACTGGCCGCCCCGGAAACCGACGCGCGACCAGTCCGGCATGCCGGGGGGCGGAGGGGTGCGGTTGGCGAAGCTCAGGTCGGGGCCCTCGGCGCCGGGGCCGGCCGTCACCGGTGCGGCGGCCGCGGCCGCTTCGAAGGCGGGCGAGGCTGAGGCCGGGGCCGAGGCGAGTGCGGGCAGGGTGAGGGAGAGCAGCAGGCCGGACAGGAGCGCGGCTGCCGGTCGTCGTCGTTTCACGGGACTTCCTCCGTGTCGTCGGATGGCTCCGGCGGTGGGGCGGGAGCGGGGAGGGCGCACGGCGGCGCCCCCGGCCCCTTGACGGGTGCCGGGGGCGGTGGGGTGGGCCACAGGCCGCACCCCGGAACCGGAGCCGCTTGTCACGGGCACCAGAACTGGAGCGAGGAGATCCGGTCGTTGACGTAGTACTTGGAGGTGCCGGTGCCGTAGTCACCCGTCGCGCCCCAGTGCCACGTCTCCGTGTAGTCCAGGTCGGACGGGTGGAGCTCGCCGTAGGGGTCGTCCATGAACTTGACCGAGCACTGCGAGTTGTTGATCCAGGACGACACCTGGTTGTCGGCGATCTCCCCGTTCAGGAAGTGGACCGAGTGGAGCCGCACGATCGCCGCGTTGCCGCCGGCCGGAGGAGGCGTGACGATCGCCTTCGAGCCCGTGCCCCCCTCGTGCTGGTAGAGGCAGAGCGCCCACGCCGGGCAGCCGTCGTAGGGCGGGTTCGCGGCGGCGGCCGGGCTCGCCGCGGAGAGCAGTGCCGCGCCGGCCAGCGCGGTCGCGACGGCGGCGGTCCTGAGTCGGAGTGAGGTGAGGAACACGGGCAACTCGCTTTCCGGGGCGGCGTGTTTCGCCGGGGAGTCGGGGAACTGCTTTCCACTCTCTTCGACCGGGGTGCTTCCGCGCATCGGTCATTCGACTGCACGGAGCGGACGGCCGATCGCATCCGTGCAGGTCGGGGCATAAGTCATGCGGCGGACCGGCAGTGTGACCGACGCCGCGGCGAGCGGCCGAAAATGGACCGGAAAGTCCGGAAATTGACGAGCTGTTTACCGTCATAATGGGGAATGGCCGGAGGTGTTCACGACCGTACCGAGGGGATTCCCTCCCGGGAAGTCCGCTTCGGGGTGGGGTGGCGGCAGGAATTGTTCGGGAGGGGAACGACTGTGGTGGGCGGCGGCCGCGGCGGCGGCGGTGGGCCGGTCGGGCCCGGGGTCGGGGGCCTGCCGCTGGTCGGCCGGGACGAGGACGTGAAGGTGCTCCGGGAGCGGCTCGGCCTCGGCGCCGGTGGCGGGGCACTGCTGGTGGCCGGACAGGCCGGCATCGGCAAGAGCGCCGTCCTGGACGCGGTCGCCGCCGCCGCGCTCGGCGACGGCGCCCAGGTGCTCAGGGCCTCGGGCGTGGAGTTCGAGGCCGACTGCGGCTACTCGGGCCTCAACCAGATCCTCTTCCCGCACCTGGGGGCCCTGGAACACCTCGACGCCGTGCTGCGCGACGCCCTGCGCGTGGTGCTCGGCTTCGACAGCGGCCCGCCGCCCGGGCAGCTCCTCGTCTCCAACGCCGTCCTGCGGCTGCTCCAGACCGTGGCCGGCGGGCAGCCGCTGCTGCTCGTCGTCGACGACCTGCACTGGGTCGACCCGGCCAGCACCGCCGTGCTCGGCTTCGTCGCCCGGCGGGTGACCGGCCTGGGCGTCGGCTTCGTGGCCGCGACGCGCTCCGGCGAGCTGGGCCCCCGGGAGCGCGACGCCTTCCCCACGTACGAACTCCCGCCCCTCGACGACGAGTCGGCGGCCCGGCTGCTCGCCGAGCGGTTCCCTGGCCTCGGGCGCGGAGCGCGCCGAAGGCTGCTCGCCGAAGCGGGCGGCAACCCGCTGGCACTGCTGGAACTGCCGCCCGCCGTACCGCCAGCCGCCTCCGCCGAATGGCCGGCCGTGCCGCCGCTCAGCAGCCGGCTGGAGACACTGTTCGGCACCCGGATCGCCCGGCTGCCCGCCGGCTCCCGGCACCTGCTGCTGCTCGCGGCCCTGGAGGGCACCGGCGACCTGGGCGTGCTCCAGGCGGCCGCCCGCCGCTCCGAGGGCGGGTACGGCCTGGACGACCTCGCCCCGGTGGAGCGCGACCGGCTGGTGGACATCGAGGAGGGCGAACAGAGGCTGAGGTTCCGCCACCCGCTCATCCGCTCGGCCATGGTGCTCCACGCCCTGAGCGGCGAACGGCGCGCCGCGCACGCGGCCCTCGCGCAGGCCCTCGCGGACCAGCCCGAACGCCACGCCTGGCACCTGGGCGAAGCGACCCTGGAACCCGACGAGGAGGTCGCCGCCCTGCTGGAGCACGCCGCCGGCCTCACCCTGCGGCGCGGCGACGCGGCCGGGGCCATGCGGACCCTGGTCCGGGCGGCCGCCCTCTCCCCGGAAGGGCCCCACCGCGGCCGCCGGCTCGCCGAGGCGGCCTACCTGGGGGCCGAGTCCACCGGGGCCCTGTCCAGTGCCCGCCGGCTTCTCGACGACGCCCGGCAGGCCGCCCCGGAAGGTGAGGACTCCCTGCACTCGGCCACCGCGTCGGCCCTGCTCGTGCTCAACGGGGCCGGGGCCGGGGACACGGCCGGCCGGGGCGCGGCGGGTGGGCACGGCGACGTGGCCACCGCCCACCGGCTGCTGACCACCGCCATCGAGTCCGCGGCCGGCGCCCACCGGTACCGCTCCGAGGACAAGGCGCTCGTCGACGCCCTGCACGTCCTCGCGGTGATCTGCTTCTTCGGGGCCAGGCCCGAGCTGTGGGACTCCTACCACCGGGCCGTGCGGCGCCTCACCCCCGAGCCGCCGGCCATCCTGACCGTCCTGGGCCGCACCTTCTCCGACCCCGCCCGGACCGGGGCGGCGGCGCACGGCCAACTCGACGCCCTCATCGCATCGATGACCTCGGCCGGGGAGGCCGACCCGGTGCTGGTCACCCGGGTCGGCACCGGCGCCCTCTACCTCGACCGCCTCGGCGAGGTCCGCGACGCGGCCTGGCAGGTGGTGCGGACCGGGCGGGAGGGCGGTCCGGCCCGGCGCTTCCTCTCCTCGCTCATCCACCTGTGCCTGGATGACTACCTCACCGGACGGTGGGACGAGGCGCTCCACCTCGCCGACGAGGGCCTGCGGGCCTGCGAGGACCACGGCTACCGCGCCTTCGCCTGGTACTTCCTCTACGTCAGGTCCATCGTCCTCGGCGCCCGCGGCCGCACCGACGAGAGTCTCGCGACGGCCGGCTGCGTCATCGACTGGGCCGCCCGCCACGGCGCCCCCTGCGCCGCGCACTACGCCCACCAGGCCGCGGCCGTGGCCGCCCTGGGCCGCGGGGACTTCGCGCTCGCCTACCGGCACGCCGAAGCCGTCAGCCCCGCCGGCACCCTGGCCCCGCATGTCCCGCACGCGCTCTGGGCAGCCGCTCACCTCGTCGAGGCCGGCGTCCGCAGCGACCGCCGCGCGGAGGCCGCCGCCCACGTCCGGGCCATGCGGGAGGCCGGCCTCGGCTCCGTGTCCTCCCGGCACGCCATGCTGGTGGAGGCGTCGGACGCCCTGTGCACCGAGGACGACCAGGAGGCCCTGCGGCTGTTCGCCCTCGCCCTGGCCACCCCCGGCGGCGAGCGGTGGCGCTTCGACCACGCCCGGGTCCGGCTCGCCCACGGCGAACGGCTGCGCAGGGCCCGGATCGGCGCCGAGGCCAGGGCCCAACTCGGCGCCGCACTCGCTGTGTTCGAGGAGCTCGGGGCCCGGCCGTGGGCCGAGCGGGCGCGGAACGAGCTGAAGTCGGCGGGCTGGAGCCGGCCCCGGCCCGACGCGGCGAACGCCCACGGGCTGAGCGCCCAGAAGCTGGAGGTCGCCCGGCTCGCCGCCTCCGGACTCACCAACAAGCAGATCGCCGAACGGCTGTTCATCTCGCACCGGACGGTCGGGGCGCACCTGTACCAGATCTACGAGAAGCTCGGCATCACCTCCCGGACGATGCTGCGCGACGCGCTCGGGCCGGTGGAGCCGGGGCGGAGCTGATCACGGCCGGCCGAACGGCCGGCCGGTCCTCGGGCCGGCCGCCGCGGCCGTGGGGGGCCGGGCCGAGCAGTAGGGCGGCGGCGGCCGTCGCGGCCGTCGCGACGGCTCCGCGGGAGGTGGGGGAACCAGCCATGCGGAAACTCCTGTCTCGTCAACGCGCTGATGGATCACGAGAGTTGGTGCTGTGTTCGGTGCGGGTCGGTCGGGTTTCGGCTCCGGTGGCCCGGTCTCTTCCACCGTCGGTTCGCCGGCAGGGCGATCCGTGAAACTGCCGGATTCCGTCGGCTCCTCCGCGCGCGGCCGTCGGCCCGCGCCGGGGCGGCTACCGGCCCGCGGCCCCCGGGCCGCCGCCACCGCCGGTGCCGCTGCCGGTGCCACCGCGGGGGCCCCGGATGTGCACGGTGAAGGAGGCCAGGCCGGGGGGAGGGGCCCAGGCCCCGGAGGCCCGGACGGACACCCGGTAGCGGTGCGGACCGTCGTCCCGCTGCGCGGGTGCGGCCTGGGCGGCCGTCGCGGCCAGCGCGGTGAGGGTGGAGGCGGCGGCGGTGGCCAACAGGCCTTGTCGGAAGAGCTTTTGATTGATCGTCATTCATGCGATCGTCTGGAACTCGGGAGATGTGGAGGCGGCTTCCGGTCGGATTCATGCGAACGAGTGGTCGCGTTCCGGCCGAATACGGGCCGGTCACGGCGGGTGGGAGCGTTCGGAGATCCTCCCTCGATCGGGGGAGGATCAGGGCGGAAGGGCCCCTGATACTGGCGAGCATGATCAAGGGAATGCGATTGCTGCTGCGCAGGTCGACGTACACGGGAGTGCTGTTCGCGGTGCTCGGAGCTCTGGCCGGACTGCCGGTGGCGGTGGTGGCACTCGGGCTGACGCTCGGGCTGGACGGCCGGCCGGAGGCCGCCTGGGTGGGACTGCCGGTGTGGGCCCTGCTGCTCGCGGCGGCCGGGCTGCCGCGGGTCGTGCGCCGGGTGCTCGCGGCGGGTGCGCGGCGGCTGCTGGGTGTCGCGGTGCCCGACCCGGTGAAGGGCGCCGCCACGGAGCGGTGGCGGACACCGCTGTTCGTCGTCGCGCACGTCGCGCTGGGATGGACGGTGCTGATCGGCGGCAGCACGCTGCTGGTGATGGGCGTGGCCCTGCCGGGCAGCTGGGCGGACGGCAAGGCGAGGGTCAGCCTCTTCGGCTGGGGCACCGAGCTGACGGGCGTCTCGGCCTGGATCGTGGCGGTGCTCTGCCTGGCCCTCGCGGCGGTGCTGCTCGCGGCCGTGTCGAGCACACTGCGGTGGCTGGCACCCCGACTGCTCGGCCCCTCGCCCGCCGAACGGCTCGCGATGGCCGCCGAACGGGAGCGGCTGCTGGCCGAACGCAACCGGCTGGCCCACGAACTGCACGACTCGATCGGGCACACCCTGACCGCCGCCACCATCCAGGCGGCCGTCGCGGGCGAGGTACTGACCGCCGACCCGGTGGCGGCGCGGGCCGCCATGCGCAGCATCGAGGAGTCCACCCGGGCCGCGCTGGAGGACCTCGACTACGTGCTCGGCGTGCTGCGCGAGGAGGAATCGGGCACCGCGCCGACCCGCACCCTCACCGACCTGCCCGAACTGCTCGACCGGCTGCGGCACGCCGGCGCGGTCGTCGTGCCCCGCACCACCGGGGACCTGGAACTGGTGCAGGGCACGCTCTCCCGGGCCGCCTACCGGATCGTCCAGGAGGGCCTGACCAACGCGCTGCGGCACGGCGCCGGCGGGCCGATCGACCTGCGGGTGGTGGCGGGGCCCGAGGAACTGGAGCTCAGCGTGGTCAACGGGGTGGGCGCCGGAGCGGCCGGCCCGGGCGCGAGCGGCTTCCCGACCTCCGGCCACGGCCTGCCCGGCCTCGCCGAGCGGGTGCGGCTGCTGCACGGCGAGTTCGAGGCCGGGCCGTACGGCGACGGGCAGTGGCGGCTGGCGGTCCGGCTGCCGGTGCGGCGGTCCGCGTGAGCGGCGGCGATCCCGGGGCGCCCGAGGTCACCCTCCTGATCGCCGACGACGACCCCGTCACCCGCAGCGGCCTGGGCACCCTGCTGGGTGCCCAGCCGGGCATCACGGTGGTCGGTACGGCCGCCGACGGCGTCGACGTGGTCGAACGGGTCCGGGCGCTGCGGCCCGACGTGGTGCTGATGGACGTCCGGATGCCGCGCCGCAACGGCATCGAGGCGACCCGCGAACTGCTGAAGGGGGCCGAGCCCCCCAAGGTCGTGGTGATCACCACCTTCGAGAACGACGGCTACGTCACCGCCGCGCTGAGCGCCGGGGCCAGCGGCTTCGTGCTGAAGCGGCGGCCCGTCCCGCAGATCGCCGAGGCGGTGCGGGTGGTGGCGGCCGGGGAGGCGGTGCTGTTCCCCGCCGCGCTGCGCCGGATGGTCGCCGCCAAACCGCTGGACTCGGCCGAGGCGCTGCCCCGCGCGGCGCTCACCGGGCGGGAGGAGGAGGTGCTGCGGCTGATGGCGACCGGGCTGTCCAACCCGGAGATCGCGCAGCTGATCTCGGTGAGCCAGGAGACGGTCAAGACGCACGTCGGCAACGTGCTGGGCAAGCTGGGCGCGCAGAACCGGACGCACGCGGTGGTGATCGCGTACGAGAGCGGGTTGGTGGTGCCGGGGCTGCCGGGGGCGTAGCGGGGGCGGCGGGCCGGCGGGGGAGCGGGTGGCGGGCGGTGGCGGGCGGCGTTCCCGGCCGGCCCGCTACGGTCGCGGGCCGGCCGGGTGCGCTACGGCCTCGGGGCGCTCGGGGCACTCGGGGCACTCGGGGCGCTTCGGACGTTCGTGGCCGTCACGGCCGCGGGTCGATCGGGGCGAGGGTGCCCAGGCGGTCCTCGACGGCCTGGGCGGCGGCCAGGCAGAGGTCCTCCCGGAAGGCGCGGCCGACGAGCTGGACGCCGGTGGGGAGGCCGTCCGGGTCGACACCGGTGGGGACGGCGACGGCCGGGACGCCGACGAAGCTGGTCACCGAGCAGAGCCGCATGGCCGAGGCGACCCGGTCGCGGCCGGCCTGGTCCCGGGACTCCAGGCCGGGTTCCACCGGCGGCTCGGTGAACACCGGGCCCAGCAGCAGCGGGTACGCCTGCAGGAACTCCGTCCAGGTGCGGCGGACGCCCATCCAGACGCTCATCAGCCGGAGCAGACCGGGGGCGTCCGCGGGCGGGGCGATGCGCATCGTCAGGTCGATGAAGCGGTCGCCGCCCTCGCCCAGCAGCTGCCGGACGGCCGGCCAGCTCGGCGCGAACTCGGTGTTGGTGAGGCGGTAGTAGGCGTCGAGCGCCTCGTCCAGCCGCGGGACGTCGGGAACCTCCCGGACGTCGTACCCGGCGTCGCGCAGCGCGTCGGCGGCCTCGGCGACGGCGCGGCGGACGGTGGGGTGGACGCCCCGGCCGCCCGGATCCGCGACGACGGCGACCCTGACCGGCGCGGCGACCGGCTCCCCGTACAGCGGGACGGGCACGGCGCGCGGGTCGCGCGGGTCGGTGCCCGCCAGCGTCTCGTAGGCGAGCCGCAGGTCGGCGACCGTCCGGGCCAGCGGGCCGTCGGTGACCAGGACCTGCGAGGCCGGTCCGGGGTCGTCCGGGCCGATCAGGCGCTGGTCGGCGGGGAAGCGGCCGGTGGTCGGCTTGAGGGCGGCGACCCCGTTGAAGGAGGCGGGGATGCGGGTCGAGCCGCCGGAGTCGTTGCCGAGCGCGAGCGGGGCCATCCCGGAGGCGACGGCCACGCCGTCCCCGCCGCTGGTGCCGCCGGGGGTGCGGTGCGGGTCCCAGGGGTTGAGGGTGTCGCCGTACAGCTCGCTGCGGGTGTGCATGCCGGCGAGGATCAGGGTCGGCAGGTTGCTGTGGCCGATCGGGATCGCCCCGGCCGCGCGCAGCCGGGCCACCGGGACGGCGTCGTCGGTGGCGACGTGGTCGCGGAAGCGCGGGGTGCCGAAGGTGGTGGGCACACCGGCGACGGGGGTGCACTCCTTCACGGTGAACGGCACGCCCGCGAGCGGGCCGAGCTCCTCGCCCGCGGCCCGGCGGCGGTCGGTGTCCCGGGCGGCCGAGCGGGCGCTGTCGGCGAGGAGCTGGGTGACGGCGTTCAGGCGGGGGTTGACCTCGGCGATCCGGGCCAGGTGGCCGTCCACCACGTCGAGCGCCGAGACCTCCCCGGCACGCACGGCGGTGGCGAGTTCGGTGGCGGTCCTGCTCCACACGGGCATGGCGGTTCTCCTCGGGTCGGTCCGGGGCGTCCGGATCTGCTCGGCTGTTCCGATCCGTTCCGATGCGGTCGCATCGGAACGGATCGAACCCTAGCCCGGGAACCGATACGCTTGCATCGAATAAATCGGAGGGAGACCGGAGATGCCCAAGCAGGTGGACCACGAGGACCGGCGCCGGCGGATCGCCGAAGCCGTCTGCCTGCTGGTGGACGAGCACGGACTGGAGGGCGTCACCCTGCGGGACGTCGCCACCCGGGCCGAGGTGTCGATGGGGGCCGTCCAGCGCTGCTTCCGCACCAAGGACGAGATGCTGCTGTTCGCGCTCGCCCACGTCGGCGAGCGGGTCGCCGAGCGGGTGCGGAACCGGCTCGCGGCCGGCCCCGCGCAGTCCGCGGCCGACGAACTCGGCCTGGTGGCGGGCGAGGTGGCGCTGCTGCGCGAGGAGCACCGGGCCGAGGCCAGGATCTGGCTCGCCTTCGTCGCCGGCGCCGCCGTCGACCCGGCGCTGGCGACGACCCTGCGGCGCAGCTACACGGCGCTGGAGGAGCTGCTGGTGCGACTGGTCACCCAGGCCGTCGGCGGCGCCGAGGCCGGCGGACCGGCGCTGGGCGGGCACGCCGGCGGCGGGGCGGTGGTGGCGCGGACCGAGGCCCGCACCCTGCTCGCGCTCGCCGACGGGCTCACCGCGCACGTGCTGGTCGGGCACCGGACGGTGACGGAGGCGGAGGAGGTCCTGCGCGCCCACCTGGCCGGGCTCTGGGCGCGCTGCTGAGCCCGGGGCCGGGCCGGGGCCGGCGCCCGGCCTTCGCCGGGAGTTGTCGCCTCCGTCGCCGTCCAGTCCGTGGAAGGCCCGCCGAACCGGCCGCACGGTGGGGCAGGATCGGGTCCGACGTCACCGAAAGACACCTGTCGGACACTCGTGTTGGGAGAGCCTGCCGTGACTGCCGTGGAGATCCCGGGGTCCAAGTCCATCACCGCCCGGGCCCTGTTCCTGGCCGCCGCCGCCGAGGGCGTGACCACCCTGCGCCGGCCGCTGTCCTCGGACGACACCGAGGGCTTCGTGCAGGGGCTGGACACCCTCGGCTACCGGATCGAGCGGACGGCCGGGGAGTGGCGGGTGGAGGGCCGCCCGGCCGGGCCCGCCGTGCCCGAGGCCGAGGTGTACTGCCGGGACGGCGCCACCACCGCGCGCTTCCTGCCCACCCTCGCCGCCGCCGGCCACGGCACCTACCGCTTCGACGCCTCCGCCCAGATGCGCCGCCGCCCCGTCGCCCCGCTCACCCGGGCACTGCGCGAGCTGGGCGTGGAGCTGCGGCACGGGGAGACCGAGGGGCACCACCCGCTGACGGTCGTCGCCGACGGCGTCCGCGGCGGTGAACTCACCCTGGACGCCGGGGAGTCCTCGCAGTACCTGACCGCGCTGCTGCTGCTCGGCCCGCTCACCCGGGACGGCCTGCGGATCACCGTCACCCGGCTGGTGTCCGCCCCGTACATCGGCATCACCCTGGCGATGATGCGCGACTTCGGCGTCGAGGTGAAGCGGGAACGGACCCCGGCCGGCGAGGTCTTCGAGGTGCCGTCCGGCGGATACCGGGCCGCCGACCACCCGATCGAGCCGGACGCCTCCACCGCGAGCTACTTCTTCGCCGCGGCCGCCCTGGCCGGCCGGGAGGTGACCGTCCCCGGCCTCGGCCGGGACGCGCTCCAGGGCGACCTGCGCTTCGTCGACGTGCTGCGGCGGATGGGCGCCCGGGTGGACATCGGCCGCGACCGCACCACCGTGGCCGGCGAGGGCCCGCTCGGCGGGATCACCGTCAACATGCGGGACATCTCCGACACCATGCCCACGCTCGCCGCCATCGCCCCGTTCGCCACCGGGCCGGTGCGGATCGAGGACGTCCACAACACCCGGGTCAAGGAGTGCGACCGGCTGGAGGCCTGCGCCGGCAACCTGCGCGCGATGGGCGTCACGGTGGCCACCGGGGACGACTGGATCGAGATCCGGCCCGGCACCCCGCGCCCGGTCGAGATCGCCACCCACTCCGACCACCGGATCGTGATGTCCTTCGCCGTCACCTCGCTGCGCACGCCCGGCATCACCTTCGACGACCCGGGCTGCGTGCGGAAGACCTTCCCGGGGTTCCACGAGGCCTTCGCCGAACTGCGGGCGGGCTGGGGGGTCTGACCCGGTCACGGGGGGCACCCCGCCACGGGCCGGGCGGGGCGCCCGCCGTGACGGGGGCCGGACCTGGGCGGGGTGCCCCGGCGCGTGGCGGGGCGCCGGCCGGCGGCCCGGGAATCCCGGTTGCCAGGCGGCGGGCCCGGCGGCGAGGATGCCGTTCGTGTCCGAGACGGTGTTCGAGACGGGGGCCGGCGGGCCCGAACTGCGGCCCTATCCGAAGATCCCCGGGCGCGGCCGCTCCGGCGGCCCCGGCAGCCGCGAGTGGACGGCGGCGGAGAAGGTGCACGGGGCGCACTTCGCCGTGGTCTGCGAGGGCGGCTCGGTGCGGGCCGCGAAGCGGCGTGAACTGCTGGACGACGAGGGGCTGGACGGCTTCTTCGGGGTGAGCCGGATCTGGCCCGAACTGTCCGTCGCGGCGGCCCGGTTCGCCGCCGCGGTGCGCCCGGATCCCGCCGCCGTGGTGACGGTCTACGGCGAACTGGCCGGCGGCCGCTACCCGCACCCCGAGGTGCCCGCCGTCCCCGGGGTCGACCCGGTCCAGACCGGCGTCTGGTACGCCCCCGGCCTGCGCTGGCTGCCGTTCGACGCCACCGTCGAGACGCCCGAGGGCCGCCGGTGGATCGCCGACCGCACGCTGCGCACCGCCGCACGGGCCGCCGGACTCACCTGCGTGCCCCTGCTCGGACACGGCCCGCTGAACACCCTGCACGACCTGCCGGTGCGCTACCCCACCCGGGTGCCCGCCCTGTTCGGCCTGCCCGAGCTGCCGGACAACCTCGCCGAGGGGTACGTCCTCAAACCGGCCGGCGAGTGGCCCGAGCCGGGCCCGGCCCGCCCGCTGGTGAAGGTGAAGCAGCGGGCCTTCGCCGAGGACGACCGCTACGACGGCGCCCGTCCGTACCTCCCGCCGCCGGAGGGCGCGGCGGGCGTCCCCGCCTGGCTCCTCGTCCAGGCCTCCGCGCTGCTCACTCCCGCCCGTGCCGCGGCCGCCGTCAGCAAGCTCGGCCCGCGCTCGGCCGCGGAGGCGGTGGCGGCGGAGATCGCGGCGGACGTGGCCGAGGAACTCGCCGACGCCCTGGGCGGTTTGGAGCCCGCCACGCTGTCCGCGCTGCGCCTGGCCCTGCGGCCCGGGGCGCACTCCCTGGCCGCCTTCGACGCCCAGGACCGGCGCGGCGCCTGACCGGCGCGGCGGGGCACGTGCGGCGGAGGCGGGCGGGGTCGAGGGCGGGTGAAGGGGGCGTCGAGGAGGCTTCCGCGTCCGGTGGGAGGGCCCCATCATGGGCTGCCGGCCCCGGCAGAACCGCCCCGACACCGTTCCGGGGTCGCCCTCAGGAGGCAGAGAGATGTCGATCCCACCCCCGGTCCGGATCCAGGCCGCCGTCGTCCGTGCCGCGTACGCCCTGCCGGAGAGGCTGCGGCGGGCCATCGCGGGCAGGCCGGTGGTCCGGGACGGGCAGACGCTCGCGCTGGACGCGCAGTTGATCCTCAAGCTCCAGCGGCTGTCGAAGGCGGCGCTGGTGATGCCGGGCGGGGTCGGGTCGTCGCGGGCCGCGATGGAGGCCGCGCGGCACCTGGTGGGCGGGCCGGTGAACCGTACGGTGGCCGCGCGGAGCGTCGGAATCCCGCGGGAGCACGGCGAGTTGGCCGCGACGCTGTACACCCCGGACGGGCTGGCGGCCGGCTCCGGGCTGCTGGTCTACCTGCACGGCGGGGGCTGGGTGGTCGGCAGCCGGGCCAGCCACGACCACGTCGCCCGGTTCCTCGCCCAGCGGGCGCGGGTGCGGGTGCTGTCGGTGGAGTACCGGCTGGCGCCCGAGCACGTGTTCCCGGCGGCGGCCGAGGACGCGCTGGCCGCGTTCGACCACGCGTACGCCCAGGCGGCCGACCTGGGGGCGGACCCGGAGCGGATCGCGGTCGGCGGGGACAGCGCCGGCGGCAACCTGGCCGCCGTCCTCACCCAGGAGGCCGTCCGGCGGGGCGGCCCGGCGCCGGTCTTCCAGCTGCTGCTGTACCCGGCCACCGACGCCTCGACCCGACGGCCCTCGCGCGGGCTGTTCGCCGACGGGTTCTTCCTGACCGACGCGGGCATGGACTGGTTCGCCGACCGGTACGCGCCCGCGCCCGTCGACCGCGCCGACCGGCGGCTGTCGCCCCTGCTCGCCGAGGACCTGGCCGGCCTGCCGCCCGCGTACATCGGCACCGCGGGCTTCGACCCGCTGCGCGACGAGGGCGAGGCGTACGCCCGGGCCCTGGAGGAGGCCGGGGTCACGGTGCGGCTGAGCCGGCAGCCGGACCTCATCCACGGGTACGTCAACTACCTCGGCGTCGGGCACCGTTTCCGGGAGGCGACGGCCGAGGCTGCGGAGGCGCTGCGGCAGGTGATCGGCGGGTAGCGGGGGAGCGGGCCAGGTGAGGGGCGGGATCCGGGTGACGGGTCCCGCCCTTCGGCGTACCGGAGGTCGGGCGGGGGCCGGGCGCAGGCCGGGCGGGGGAGGCGGGCCGGGAGGCGGGAGAGGGGGCGCGAGGGGGCGCGAGCGGTGCGGTCGCGCGCCGGATCGTTGCCGCGCAGGGGGTTCTCGGCGACCGGCTCTTATTGTACTGTCCGTCTAATAAGCGGGTGAGCGGGAACCCGCAGGAGCAGGCACCTGGAGGCAGCCATGGCTCTCACCCGGCAGACAGGGCAAGGCCACACCGAGGCCGACGACGACGTCTCGAAGCGGCTGCTGGAGTCGGCCGCCACCCTCTCCTTCGACCCCTCGACCGAGATCGACTGGGACGCCCCCCTCCCGGAGGGCCAGTACGGCCTCAACCCGGAGTGGAGCACGCTCTACGGCACCCGGCTGTGGGACGAGATGACCGAGCGGCAGCGGGTCACCCTCACCCGGCACGAGGTCTGCTCGATCATGAACACCGGCATCTGGTTCGAGATGATCCTCCAGCAGATGGTGCTGCGCGACCAGTACCTCAAGAACCCCGCCAACGCCGAGTTCCAGTTCGCGCTCACCGAGATCGCCGACGAGTGCCGCCACTCGATCATGTTCGCCCGCGCCTGCGCCAAGATGGGCGTTCCCGCCTACCGGCCGAACAAGGTGATCGCCCAGGCCGGACGCGCCTTCAAGGCCCTCGCCAAGGGCGAACTCGCCTACGGCGGAATCCTGGTGGCCGAAGAGGTGCTCGACGTCATGCAGCGCGACTGGATGCGCGGCGAGAACGTGCTGGAGATCGTCCGCGGCACCTCCCGGATCCACGTGGTCGAGGAGTCCCGGCACATGAAGTTCGCCCGGCAGGAGATCCGCGAACGGATGCGCCACGCGAGCCCGGCCCGCCGGCGCGCCTCGGCCACCGGCATCGCCGTGGGCGCGTACGTCATCGTCAGCAGCATGGTCCACCCGGGCGTGTACCGGGCCGCCGGGCTCGACGTCCAGCGGGCGCTGGCCGAGGTGCGGGCCAACGAGCACCGCAAGGCGATGATGCGCACCAGCTCCCGGCACCTGATGGCCTTCCTCGCCGAGACCGGGCTGCTCACCGGCCGCTCGGCGGCCGTCTACCGCCGGGTGCACATGCTCTGACGGAACGTCAGGTCACCATCCGCCCGCCCATCGGACCACCGGACACAGCGAGGACCCCACCCCGGCCATGGCCTACGCGATCACCCAGACCTGCTGCAACGACGCCTCCTGCGTCTCCGTCTGCCCGGTCAACTGCATCCACCCGACCCCGGAGGAGCCGGAGTTCGGCACCACCGACATGCTGTACATCGACCCGCGGGCGTGCATCGACTGCGGCGCCTGCGCGGACGCCTGCCCGGTGGACGCGGTGTTCCCGGTCGACCGGCTGCGCGGGCCGGACACCGTCTTCGGCGACCTCAACCGCGACTGGTTCCGCGACCACCCCAGCGACCACGCCTGGGGCGCGCCCGGCTTCCCGCGCAGCCTGCCCGGCGAGCTCGGCACGCTGCGGATCGCCGTCGTCGGCACCGGCCCGTCCGCCGGGTACACCGCCCAGGAACTGCTGCGCAGCACCAGCGCCGAGATCACCATGATCGACCGGCTGCCCGTCACCGGCGGCCTGCTGCGGCACGGCGTCGCGCCCGACCACCAGTCCACCAAGCGGATCGCGGAGAGCTTCGCGAGCGTCTTCCACGACCCCCGGCTGCGGATGCACCTCAACGTGGAGGTCGGCACGGACGTCACCCACCGGGAGCTCGCCGCGCACCACCACGCGGTGGTGTACGCGGTCGGCGCGGCCGCCGACCGCCGGCTCGGCATCCCCGGCGAGGACCTGCCGGGCAGCCTGCCCGCGACCGCCTTCGTCGGCTGGTACAACGCCGACCCGACCGTGCCCGCCGACGCGGTGGACCTCTCGGCGGCCGAGCGGGTGGTGGTGGTCGGCAACGGCAACGTCGCCGTGGACATCGCCCGGATCCTGCTCACCGACCCCGACCGGCTCGCCGCCACCGACATCGCCGACCACGCCCTGGCCGCGCTGCGCCGCAGCCGGGTCCGGGAGGTCGTGCTGCTCGCCCGGCGCGGCCCCGACCAGGCCGCGTGGACCAGGGCGGAGTTCCTGGCGCTGCTCCGGCTCCCCGGCGTCGAGGTGGTGGTCGAGGACCACCCGCAGGTGCGGGCGGCGATCGAGGCGGCGGGCGGCGGCACCGGCGGCACTGACGGCACTGGCGGCACTGGCGGCGAGGGTGCCGAAGCGGGCTCCGCGACCGGCTCCGTGACGGGCCCCTCGACGGGCGCCGGCTCGCGGGCGGCGCTGCTGGCCGGGCTGCCGCTGGTGCCGTACGACGGGGCCGCGGAGCCCGGCCCGGGGCGCCGGATCGTGCTGCGGTTCCTGTCGGCGCCGGTCGAGCTGTCCGGGGAGGGGCGGGTCGAGGCCCTGACGGTCGAACGGACCGCGTCGACGGCGGACGGCCGGGTCGAGGGCACCGGGGTGACGGAGGCGCTGCGGACCGGGCTGGTGGTGCGCTCCATCGGGCACCGGGGCGTGCCGCTGCCCGGGCTGCCGTTCGACGAGCGCGCCGGGACGGTCGCGCACCGGGGCGGGCGGGTCGTCGACCCGGGGACCGGCCGGCCGCTGCCGGGGGCGTACGTGGTGGGCTGGGCCAAGCGCGGGCCCTCCGGCGGGATCGGCGCCAACCGGGCCTGCGCGCGGGAGACCGTGGACGCCCTGCTGGACGACGCCGTCGCCCGTGCGCTGCCCGCCCCGGAGGCGGGCCGCAGGGACTTCGAGCGACTGGTGCGGCACCGGCGGCCGGACGCGGTCGGGCTGCGGGAGCTGCGCGCGGTGGACCGCGCGGAGCGTGAGCGGGGGGCGGCCGAGGGGCGGCCCCGGGTGAAGCTCGCCACCGTCCCCGAGCTGCTGGCGGCGGGGCGCCGGCGGTAGCGGGGAGCGCCGGACGGCGCACGGGAACGTGCGCGGGAAGTCGGGTGGGCCGACTTCCCGCGCACCGGGTGGCCGCGGCGCGGGGGGCGACCCGCGGTGTGCCCGGTTGACGCGGCCGTGTCCCGGTGCGGGTGGGGTGCGTTGGGCGGGTGTGAGTGGTTTTGGGAGGCTGCCGGAACCGGAGCGGCAGCCGGTTGAGGAAACGATCCTGCGCGATGCGCCGGACCGGCCGCCGGAACAGCCGGTATCGCCGGTGCCGCCGGTGCCGCCGGTGCCGCCGGTGATGGCGGAGGCGCCGGTGACTCCAGTGATACCGGTGGTGCCGGTGTTCCCGGAGGCGCCCATCTACGCCGAACTGGTCCGGCGCTGGCGGGCCGAGGGCCGGTCCGTGCCCGGGCAGCCCGATCAGGACCGGGAGCCGCCGCCCGCACCGCCCGGAGCTCAGCCGATGGCGTCCGGCTCCGGCTCCGCGGGCACGGACCGGAACCCGGGAGGGGGCTCGGTGTGGATCCCCGGACCGTCCCCGGGATAGAACTGCCGCGCCCAGCGGCGGAACAGCCCGATCGAGCGCTCCCCGGGCACCAGCCGCGGCTGCGCCAGGTACCGCTTGTGGGCCAGCACCGGGCGGTCCTGCTCCAGGATCCGGACCGTGGCCCGCAGCGCCGCCCAGGAGGCCGCCCGGTCGACGGCCCGCGCCGAGCCGACCCCCGGCAACGACACCGCGGCCGTCGCCGCGACCCGGACCCTGGTCCGCCACGGCCCGAGCGGCGTCGGCAGCACCCACATCCACAGGGTGCCGCCCACCTGCGGCAGCTCCACCGCCAGGCGCATCATCCCGAGCCCGACCAGCGTCACCGGCTGCTCCAGGCCCACCGCTCCCAGCCCCGGGAACCGGGTGGTGGTGCGCTGGTGGACGGTGAACAGCGGGCCGGCCACCTCCGGCGGCGCCGTCTCCCGGGTGTCCAGGCCGTGCAGCACCCGGGTGTGCCGGAAGTCGACGCTGTTCTCCAGCACCTCCTGCGGATGGGTGGGATCCACCCCGCTCCACCACGCCAGCGGCCGCACCCCGACGGCCGGCGGCAGCTCCCAGGCGGGCACACCGCCGTCCGGCGCGCACCAGACGAACAGCGCGCCGTCCCGCTCGCACAGCCGGCGCCGGTCCAGCGAGCCCCGGAACCGGACGCCGTCCGGCGAGCCGGTGCAGGAGCCGTCCGGGCCGAAGGCGAAACCGTGGAACGGGCAGACCAGCTCCTCGCCCCGGACCGTCCCGCCCGCCCCGAAGTGCGCGCCCAGATGGGGGCAGTGCGGGCCCACCGCGCGCACCGCGCCCCGACGGGTCCGGTACAGCACCACGTCTTCGCCCATCAGCCGGACGGTGCGCACCCGCCCCGGCGGCAGGTCCCTGACGCGGCCGACGCAGAACCAGCCACTCGGGTACGGCAGGGGGGCGGAGCGCTCGTCCACGCGGAGTCACCTCGATGGCTTGACGGCCGTGTGAACGTACCAGGCGACGTGCTCGCGCACGGCGTACATCTCCACCGTGGACCGGAGATTGAGCCACTTGGCCGGATCGCCGAGGCGCCGCACCACCTCCCACGGCAGCCGGAGGCGCGCGTGCACCGCCTCGGAGGCCGGCGTGCAGTACGGCGTCGCGTCCAGCGCCTCCTCGACCTCGAACCCGGCCCCGCCGAGCAGCCGGGGGAGGTCGCCGGCGTGGTGGACCCGGGCGCCGTTCATCGCCATCGCGTCCAGGAAGGGTCCGAGCACCGCCCGTGCCCGCGCCGGGAGTTCGTCCACCGGGCCGGTGCTCACCGGGCCCAGCGGCACCAGCCGCCCGCCCGCAACCTGACCGCCCGTACGGCGTTGAACCGGCCATGGACACCAACCACGCCCCGTTCGGCTCCTGGCCGGGAGCCTCATGGGCGGCGGACACCCCGCCCGCCCTCGACCGGCACATCCTCAGGGCACGTCACGCCGCAGTCATCGGCAACCGCTGGATGGCCCTGATCGAGGCGTCCGAGCTGGCGGCGCTGGCCGCCATGCCCGATGCGGCCTCCGTGCTGAAGAGCCGACGCGGCTACCTGCCGGAAAGCCCGGTCAACCAGGCCTTCGCGCGCACCCTCCGGGAACGGCCCGAGGATGTCGGTGCGTTCGGGCCGCCGATCGTACTGGCCTCGCGAAGCCCGCACTGGGAGCCCGACCGGGCCGGCGGTTCGGGGTTGCTCGGCCTCGACGGCGTGCAGTGCTTCGACGGGTTCCAGCGGCTGGTCACGATGGCCCACCTCTTCCGGGAACTGCCGCCGGGGCACCTCGACAGGGCTGTCCTGTGGGTGGTCGTCGTCACCGGCAAGGACATCGACCGGGCTCGTGAGCTGTGTGACGAGTCGGCTCACCACGTCAACCTGCCGGAGCCGCAGGACAATCTCGCGCGCTGCCCCCATCTCCTGCGCGTCCAAGCGGAGTTCCGGCGGGAGGGAGGCTACTTCGATCCCCGGCGGGGCATCGTGTCCGGACCGCACCCGGTCGGATTCACACCCGCGGACGTGTTCCGTTCGCTCGCCGCGCTCTCGACCGCGCGGCGCCCGCAGCTCAGCAACCAGTTGCAGACCCCCGAGGGGCTGAACGCGCTCTGGTCCGACATCACCGGCCCGGCCTACCGCAGCCTGGTCCACGAGGACCTGCACGAGATCAGCGTCCAGCGTGCCGTGGAAGCCCGCCGGGAGACCCAGACGGCGATCGCCAGGATGCTCAAGCGGGACAGCAGGGCGCACTGGAAGCTGCTGGAGTACGCGCCCGAGCTGGTCACGTGGGCGGCTTGCCGGCCGCTGCCGCTGGAGACGCTCCACGACGGAAGCGCGCCCGAGTGGATGGACCTCATCCGGGACGTGCTCCCGCTGGAGACCGAGCGGGTCGCGCACCTGCTGGTCGCGACCTACGCCCGGTTGCGGGGGTCGGACCGCACCTTCAAATCGACCGCGCCCGGCCTGGACCTCTGGTTGCGGCTCGTGGACGCGGTCATGGGCCAGGTGTGATCACTCGGCTCGCCGGGACCGCTTCAGCTCCGCCCAGCGGGCCTCCTGTTCCTCGGTGAGGGTCCCGCGGAGTTCGGCGAGTTTGAGGAGCTGGGCCTCGGCGTCGGCGCCCAGGGGCTGGGCCTCGGCGCGGTAGTGGTCGGTGAGCAGGGCGTCGAGCTCGGGGCGGGTGAGGGCGGGATCGAGGCGCTGGGCGAGCTTGGCCATGTTGCGGTAGGAGCCCTGGAGCAGGAACGGGGGCTCGGTGCGGGCGCGGTCGTCCTGGGCGGCGGAGGCCAGGTAGGCGCGGTTGACGGCCAGGACGGTGGTGCGCAGGTGGAGCAGGCCGGCGAGGACGGCGGTCATCCGCTCGACCTCGGCGGCGGGCCAGGCAGCGGCCAGGGTGCCGCCGGGCAGCCCGCCGGCACGGGCCAGCAGGGTGTCCAGGTCAGTGCGTTCGGCGGTGGCGAGCGGGGCCAGGTGGGGGTTGGCGGGCAGGGCGTTCTCGACGAAGCTGAGGGCGAAGAGGTCCTCGCGCCCGGCGACGGCGTCGCCGAGGTTCCACACGTCGGCGCGGTTGGCGAGCATGTCGGGCAGCCGGAAGAGCCGGCCGGACTCGGTGTACGGGTTGGCGGCCATGACCACGGCGAAGCGCTTGCCGCGCAGGTCCCACTCGCGGGCCTCGCCGTCCCAGACGCCGTCGATCCGGCGCTGGGCGTCGCACAGCGGGATGAAGCGCTGGAGGAACTCGGGCGAGGTGTGCTGGACGTCGTCCAGGTAGAGGAGCACGTTGTCGCCCGCGTGCAGGGCGAAGTTGAGCTTCTCGACCTCCCGCCGGGACGTGGCGTCGGGGGCCTCGGCCGGGTCCAGCGAGGTGACCCGGTGGCCGAGCGCCGGGCCGCTGACGGAGACCAGCAGCAGGCCGAGCCGCTCGGCCAGGTACTCGACCAGGGTGGTCTTGCCGTAGCCGGGCGGGGAGACCAGCAGCAGCAGGCCACTGCGGTCGACCGGCCCGCCGGCGGCGGCCGTGCCGAGCTGCTTGGCGAGGTTGTCGCCGACCAGCGGGAGGTACACCTGGTCGATCAGCCGGTTGCGGACGAAGCCGTTGAGCGGGGCGGGCCGGTACTGGTCCAGCCGCAGCCGGGCGTGCTCGGCGGCCAGCAGCTCGCCGCGCAGCCGCTGGTAGGCCCGGTAGCCGGGCACCTCGACCCGCTCGAACTCCTCCACCCGGGCGAGCAGTTCGTCCAGGCGGAGGTCGAGTGCGCCGCCGGTGAGCCGCGGGTGGTCGCCGAGCAGCCCGGTGACCCGGGCGCCCACGGACCCCTCGGCGGGCCGGCGCGGCAGGGCCGGGCAGAGCAGCGCGGCGGCGGCCTCGGCGAGGTCGGCCGGATCGGCGTCGGTGGCGGCGGACTCCAGCCAGGCGGCGGCGAGTTGGCGCCGTACGGGCAGGAGTTCCGGCTCCTCGGGCAGGGCGGCCAGTGCCTCGGTGAGGCCGGCCGACTCGGGGGCGGCGCGGAACTTGTCGAGCAGGGCGGCGGCGCCCGCGGAGTGGGCGAAGCTGGGTGCGGCGGCGGCCAGTTCGGCCACCAGGTAGGGCCCGGCGGGCTCCGTGCCCGGAATGAAGTCCGCGACGGCGGAGGAGAGTTCGGCGGCCAGGGCGTCGAGCGCGGCCCGCGCCGGGGTGCTGCCGAAGGCGCCCAGGGCGAGGCCCAGCGAGCGGGCCCGGGTGTGCCAGAGCAGCCGCTGCCGCTCGTCGGCGCCGTGCGCCCAGTACAGCTGGGCGGCGGCCCGGGCGGCCGCCGGGTGGCGCAGCAGCCCGGCCTCGGCGTCGAGTCGGAGCAGGGCGCGCAGCAGCAGCGCGGCGTCGTGGTCGTGCACACCGCGCTGGTAGCCCTCGTCCGGGCGCTGCTCGGCGGCCCGCCGGACGTACTCCAGCAGGTCGGCGTCGGTGGACGGCGCCGCCGCCTCGACGGCCGGCAGCAGGCTCGCCGCGAGGTACTCGGCGCGGTACAGCCGCGGGGTCTCCGAGGGCAGCGGGCGGTCCCAGTACCGCTCGGTGGCGGCGAAGGCCGGGTCGGTGACGGGGGAGCGGTAGTCGGTGCCGGTGAGGGTGAAGGCGGGGCGTCCGCGCCAGGGCACCAGGGCGAGTTCGGGCCGCTGGGTGGTGACGGCGAACAGGTGCCGGCCCAGCCGCAGGGTGCCCGGGCCGTCCCCGGCGAGCTCGGCGCGGTCGCGCAGGGCCCGGTGGGCGCGGCCGCGCGCGGCGCGCAGCCGTCCGGTCAGCTCCGCGGCCCGGACCCGGTCGCCGAGCGCCGTCAACTGACCGGCGAGGTCGCGGAGTTTGACGGCCGTCGGGTCGGCGGCGAGGGCGGCGTCGATCTCGGCGGAGGTGTCGAGGCCGGCCAGCCTGCGGTGCAGGGTGTCGAGGACGCGCTCGGCGGAGGCGGCCAGCCGGTCGGCGCGCCGGGCCCGTTCCTCCAGCAGGTGCTGGCGGCGGGCGGTGAGCGCGTCGTGGATCTCGGTGCGCCGGTCGGTGAGCTGCTCGCCGAGCGCCGGGTCGGCGTCGGCGAAGCGGGTCTCCAGCTGCTCGATCCGCAGCAGCAGCCGGCCGAGCTGCTCGTCGCAGGCCTCGGGGGTGTCGGCGGCGGCGAGCGCGGCGGTGGTGGCCTGGCCGAGCAGGGCGGTCTCGGCGGCGAACTCGGCGGCGGCCTCGCGGGTGCGCAGCTCCCGGCGGCGCACGGTCAGCGTGGTGCGGGCCCGGTTGAGCAGTCCGAGTACGTCGGCGAGCCGGTCGAGGATCGCGGTGCGGGTGGTGGCGTCGGCCAGGTCGAGGGTGCCGACCAGCTCCGAGACGGTCTGCAGGGCCTCGCTCTGGGCGCCGAGTTCGAGGCCCAGCGGCTCGGCCTCGGCGGCGGTGGCGATGGCGGCGCAGCGCTCGGCGAGCTCGCCGGCCCGCTGCCGGTGCGGTTCGAAGGCGGTCGGCTCGGCGAGCCGGCCGACGGCGCGGTCGGCGGCCTCGGCCAGGCCCTCGGCGAGGTGGGCGGCGAGCGCGTCGATCCGCTCCGCGTCGGCGCGCGGGAGGTCGCGCAGCGCCTCGACGCGGCCCTGGGCGCGGCGCAGCCCGGACAGCCGGTCGACCCACTCGGTGGCGTCGGCCAGGGTCTCGCCGCGGGCGGTGCGCAGCAGGCCTTCGACGTGCTCGGCGGCCTCGTCGGTCTGCCGGGCGGCGTGCGCGGTGAGCTGGGCGACGGCCTCGTACTCGGCGACGACCTGCCGGGCGGTGTCGCGGATCTCGGCGAGCGGCGCGGCGAGGTCGCCGAGGCCGCTCTGGCCGAGCCAGTGGTGCCGGTCGGAGGTGCGGGTGCAGGCGGCGAGGACGGCCTGGTGGCCGGCCGGGGTGTCGGCGCCGGCCGCGGCCAGCCGGGCCAGGGCCAGGCAGTCGGCCAGGCCGCGGACCAGGTCGGCGTTGCCGATCCGGGCCAACGGGCCGGTGCCGGAGGGCTGTTCGGCGGCGAAGCGCTCGCTGGTGAACGGGGTCTGCCAGAGCTGGACGGGGTGCAGCCGGGTCGGCCCGTCCTCGGCCGGGCGCAGCGCGATCAGGGTGCCGTCGGCGAGCAGGGCGTAGCCCTGGCAGGCGAGCGGGGCGGCGGCCTCCTGGCGGACGCTGTTGTACGGCTGGAGCAGGGCGCGACCGTCGGTGGTCGAGCGGAACTCGTACAACACGTCCTCGCCGTTGGGCGACACGACGGTGCGCTCGTACACCAGGCCGTCGACCGGCTGGTCGAAGGTGCGCACGGTGCCGTCCACGAGGTGGAGGCCGCCGGGGAAGGCCACGCCCTGGTCGGCGGGCAGCCGCAGGCAGGCCTGGCCGAGCGCGTCGATCCGGGTGACGGTGCCGGTCGGCAGGTGGACCACCAGGTGCCGCTCGGTCTCCTCCTGGTACGGGCGCACCCGCACCAGGAGCAGGGTGCCGATCCGGGCGTGGGCGATCCGGGCGTCGGCGAGGGTCTGGAGGGCCTCGGCGAGCGGTTCGCGGTGCAGCTCCCGGCCGTCCGGGGTGGTGATGGTCAGCCGGCCGCCGTCGACGCCGATCAGCAGCTCGCCGGCCAGATCGGCGCGGGGCGGGCGGCCGGGGCCGGCGGGCAGCTGGTCGTCCCGGGTGAGCGCGGTCCAGGGCAGCTGCCGGCCGTCGGCGGGGGTGTGGTCGCGCTCGCCGCGCCCGTCCAGGTAGGACGGCCGGGTGTCGTCGGCGGGGGTGTGGTCGCGCTCGCCGCGCCCGTCCAGGTAGGACGGCCGGGTGTCGTCGGCGGAGCCGCCGTCCAGGCGCCAGCGCAGGACCCGGACGTCGGTGGCGGCCGGGCCGGTGCGGAAGACGGCGAGCAGCCGGCCGTCCACCGGGCGCAGCCGCTCCAGCCGGGCGTCGCGGAAGTAGCGCCGCAGGTCGGCGAGGTCCTGGCGCAGCCGGGGGTCGTCCAGCAGGGTGCCCTCGGCGGGCGCGGGGGAGAGGTCGGGGTGGTGCAGGCCGAGGGCGTCGGCGAAGTCCTCGGCGCCGTCGGAGGGTCCGGCCGGGCGGGTGGCGAGCAGCAGCAGCCCGCCGGCGGCGGTGAGGTCCTGCGGCAGGCAGGCCCGGGCGGTGGTGAGTCGCCCGGTGCCGGCCAGTCGCAGCTCCCCGCCGCCGAACTCGGCGACCCGGCGGGCGTTCAACGCCTGGGCGCGGTCGGCGAGTTCGGCGGCGGCTCGGGCGAGCCGGTCGCGCAGGACCTCGTAGGTGCCGGTGTCGAGCCGGGCGTCGAGGGCGTCCACGGTCACGGTCACGTTCCTCAGTTGACTCGGTGGAATCGGTTACTCGGTGGGCTACTTGGATCCGTTGGCCGAGGCGAGGCCGCCGGCCAGCGCCCCGATCGGGGTCTCCGCGACGCCCAGCTTCCGGGCCGAGTCCAGCAGTTGGCGCAGCTGCCCGGCCTGGTCGCCGGCCCCCGAGCCGATCAGCTTCATCAGCAGGGCCGACACCGTCAGGTTCTGCACGTCGGCCGTGGAGACCGAGGAGAGCACCCTGGTGAGGTCCTGGGTGAAGTCGGCCCGTCCGTCCAGCCAGGGCCCGGCCAGGGTCTGGGCGGTCTGCGAGTGCTCGACGAAGGCGTCCACGCTCTTGCCGGCCGTCACCGACCGCACCAGCTTGTCGAAGAACACCGAGTCCCCGCCGACGATGTCGATCTTCGCCTTCTCCAGCCCGGCCGCGACCAGCGCCGCCTGGGCCTCGGCGATCTGCCGCTGGGTGTCCAGCCCGGCCAGCCGGACGTCCTTCTCGGCGGCCAGCCGCAGGCGGTACTCCTCGTGCCCGCGCGAGGCCTCGTCCAGCTTGGCCATCGCCGCGGCCTTCTCGGTGAGGCCCTCGGCCTCGGCCTTCAGCTTGCCGCCGATCTCCAGCGCGGCGGCCTTGGCCTTCTCCGTCTGGACGGCGGCCTCGGCGCGGCCGACCTTCTCCACCGCCGCGGCCTCCTGCTCGCGGACCTGGACCCGGGCCAGGCCCTCGGCCGCGGCCTCCGCCCGGATGCCCTCGGCCATCCGGATCTTGGCGGCCGCGTCCAGCTCGGCGGCCTGCTGCCGGGCCTCGGCCATGACCAGCGCCTCGCGGGCCTTGTGCGCGGCGGCCTGCTCGGCGGCCTCGGCGGCCTTGATGTCCTTGACGAGCTTCTCCTGCGCCTCGGCCTCGGCCTGGATCACGACGGCCTTGCGGACGCGCTCGGCCTCCTCGGTGGCGCGCAGGGTCTTGACGGCCTCCTCCTGCTCGGCGACGGTGCGGTCCACCGCGACCCGCTCGCGCACCACGTCGGCGACCTCGCGCTTGGCGGACTCGACCTCCTTCGACTTGGCGATCGTGGCGAGCTCGGTCTCCCGTTCGCGGCCGACGACCTCCAGCAGGCGGTCCTTCTCGATCCGCTCGTTCTCCACCGCGATCACCCGCTCGCGGTTCTTCTGCGCCACCGCGACCTCGCGGGCCTGGTTCTCCCGCTGCACGCCGAGCAGTTCCTCGGTGCGCAGGAAGGCGGTCTGGGCGTTGAGCCGCTCCTCCTCCTGCACCCGGGCGATCACCGCGTCCTCCTTGGCCCGCAGGGTCTCGATCTCGCGGCGCTGGCGGATCTCCGCGTCGGCCTGCCGGCGCTCCAGCTCCAGGACGGCCTCCCGGGCGTCCACGTTCTGCCGGGTGATCTCCTTCTGCTCGTTGCGCTGGTACTCGTTGGTGCGCACGTGCTCGATCGCGGTCAGCTCGGTGATCTTGCGGATGCCCTGGGCGTCCAGGATGTTGTCGGAGTCCAGCTGGCTCATCGGCGTCTGTTCCAGGTGGTCGATCGCCGCGTCCTCGAGGGTGTAGCCGTTGAGGTCGGTGCCGATGACCGCGATGATCTGGTCCCGGAACTCGTGCCGGTGGGTGTACAGGTCGGTGAAGTCCAGCTGCTTGCCGACGGTCTTGAGCGCCTCGGCGAACTTGACGGCGAAGAACTCCTGGATCGCCTGCGGGTCGCTGGCCCGGGCGGTGCCGATCGACTGGGCGACCTTGATGACGTCCTCGACGGTCTTGTTCACCCGGACGAAGAACGAGATCCGGATGTCCGCGCGGATGTTGTCGCGGCAGATCAGGCCGTCCCGGCCGGCCCGGTGGATCTCCACCGTCTTCGCGGTGATGTCCATCAACTCGGCCTTGTGGAGCACCGGGAGGACGATCGCGCCGGTGAAGGTCACGTCGACCTTCTTCGTCCGGGAGACGATCAGTGCCTTGCCCTGCTCGACCTTCTGGAACAGGCGGCCCACGAACAGCAGCATGGCGAGCAGGATGAGCAGCACGACGGCGACGAGCACGCCGAAACCCACGGCGATGGTGTCCATCACGGAGTCCTTTGACGAGATGGCGAGTTGGTGCGAAGAGGAATGCGGAGAAGTGCGGTGAGGTGAGGAAGGAGAGGAAAGTGAACGGAGAGTGACGACGCCTCAGGCGATGGCCGGCGGATCGAAGGGCGCCACCAGGAAGTGCTCGCCCTCGGCGTCGTAGTCGAAGATCAGGGCGGTCCGGCCGGCCGTCAGGCCCGGTTCGGGCTCCGCCGTGCGGACCTGGACGGTCGCGGTGGAGCCGTCCTCCGCGGTGACCTCAGCCTGCCCGAAGTCGGCAGTCACCCGGCCGGTCCGGATCACGCAGATCCGGCCGACGAAGTCCCCCCGGGTGGCCGGCCGGTCCTGCGGGAACAGCCGCGACATCGGCCGGACGAGCAACCGGGTGCCCGCCCAGGAGGCGACCAGCGCGACGACGAACACGCCGCCGCGCGCCGGTGCCCCCGAGGTGAGGACGGTGCCGGCCAGGCTGACGAACCAGGCGAGCGCGACCAGCAGCGACACCGCCACCGTCACGGGCACCCCGCCCAGCCCCAGCGCGTCCAGCACGCCCGTGTGGTGGCCGCCGCCCGGCCGCTCGGACCCACTGTCGGCACCGTGCCCCCCGGCACCGTGCCCCCCGTGTCCGGTGTGTCCGACGTGGCCGCCGTGCCCCCCGTACCCGGCACCGGGATGGTGCCCCGCGTGCCCGACGTCCACGTGGTGCCCGGCGTCGTGCCCCCCGTGCACGGCGCCGGGAACCAGGCCGCCGAACAGCATCAGCAACCAGTACCCGACCACCACCACCAGCGCGAAGCTGAACAGCGCCGTCGGAAAGGCCAGCGCGGCCGCGAAGAATCCCCCCAACCCGGCCACCCTCCCCCGCCTTCCCGTCGGCGCCGCGCTTCGGCGCCGGGGAGATCATGACAGTGCCGGGGTCCGTCGCACATTGCCAGGATCCGGCAATCTTTACGCCCTCTTGACACCCTGGTACGCACGGCCCGCGTGACACTGCAACAGCTCGGCAACAGGACGGCTGCCGGACGGTCGTAGTGGCGCCCCGCGGGTTTGCCGCGGCGGGCCCGGACCGGCCGGAGGGATCGGCGGCCCGGAGCGGCCGGATCGCGTCGGCGGCAAGCGGGACCACGGCGGTAACGACGGGAACTACAGCGGTTGTTCCGGCCAGTTCAGCAGCCGGGCCCCCATGGCCGCCGTCTCCAGGGTGAAGCGCTGCAGCGCGTCCGCCGGGTCGTACCCGGTGAGCGCCTTGATCCGCTCCAGCCGGTAGCTCAGGGTGCGCACGCTCAGGCCCAGCCGGCGCGCCGCCTCCGCGTTCACGTACGCCGCCTCCGCCTGCACCGCGATGGTGTCCAGCAGCGGACGGGCGCCGCCGCGGGCCTCCGTCAGCGGGCCGAGCACGCTGCGCACCAGGTCGGCCATGGCCGCCCGGTCGCGCATCAGCACCGGGAAGACCAGCAGCTCCTCGGCCCGCAGCTGCCGGGCCGGGAGGTCCAGCCGCCGGGCGTAGTCCAGCGCGTCCAGCGCCTCCTCGTAGCTGCGCGGCACCCCGCTGGGCCCCGAGTGCCGACGGCCGGTGGCCACCCGCCGCACCGGCTGGTAGCCGGGCCCGGGGCGCAGCGTCAGCTCCGCGAAGGCCTCCAGCACGGCCCGCTCGGAGTCCGGGGCGATGCACACCAGCCGGCCGTCCTTGCTGGCCAGCAGCACGTCCCGCTCACCGAACCGCCCGGCCAGCTCCCGCTCCACCCGGTGCACCAGCGGATGCACGTCCGCGAACGGCTCGTCGCCCACCGCGACCGCCACCGTGTACGCGCCCGCCAGCCGCAGCCCGAACCGCTCCGCGCGCTCGGCGAGCAGCCCGAGGTCGCTGCGGCCGAACAGCAGGTCGTCGATGAACTCCCGGCGGGCCGCCTCCTCCTGCCGGACGGCCAGGCGCTGCGCCCGCTCGTGGCCCTCGCCCAGCGCGGCCAGCGCGGCGTCGGTGGCGGCCAGCACCGCGTCGCCGATCCGGCGCAGCTCGGTGACGCTGTTCGCGGCGGTCGTCCCGGGCAGGGTCTGCCAGGCCCGCCGGGCCGCCGCCAGGCAGTGCGACACCACCTCGCGCAGTCCGAAGCCGGCCTCCGCGCAGTGCTCGCCGAGCCTGCGCAGCCGTTCCAGTTCCTCGCGGCGCGGCAGCCGGCCGGTTCTGGAGACGTCGGCGAGCAGCGTGAGGTAGACCTCCGCCAGCTCGGTGGGTATGTCGTAGTCGGTCTCTTCGGTCACCCTGTCCAACCCCCGTGCGCCCGGTGTTCCGGCGCCGAATTTACCAAGGGGGGTCCGGCCGGGGCGGCCACGAGGCCGAGGGCGGCCCGGCCCCGGCTACCGGTCGCGGAAGTGCAGGACGAAGCGCGCGCTGCTGCCGTCGATCCGCCGCCGCACGTACAGCGCGGGGACGCCGTCCGGGGTGCAGCTGACCCCCTCGCGCACCAGCAGCGCGGTGCCCGGCGGGACGCCCAGCAGCTCGGCGTCCGCGAGGTCGGCGCCGACGGCGCCGAAGGCCCGCCAGTCGTACTCCAGCTCCACCCCGGCGGCCCGCGCCAGGTCCGGCACCAGGTTCCCGGGGCGGCCCGGCCGGACCAGCTCGGCGGGCAGCGGGCCGAACGCCACCCAGTAGCTGCACGCGGCCCGGGCCCGTCCGCCCAGCCGGATCACCGAGTCCACCCGGGACAGCTCCCGGGGCGCGCGGCCCAGCTGGCGGGCCGCCTCCGCGTCCTGGGCCGAGCCGGTGACGGGCGGGGCGGCGACCACGAACTCGCCGTCCGTTCCCTCCTCGTTCGGCAGCGCGGTGGGCACGCTGCCGAGGTCGAACCGCTGGCTGCGCGGGTCCACGGCGATCGAGACCCGGACGGCCGGCGGGCGGACGAAGGTGCCCACGCCCCGGCGGATCTCCACCACGGCCGCCCGCTCCAGCTCCGCCACCGCCTGCCGTACGGTCAGCCGGTTCACGCCGAACTCGGCGCTCAGCTCGGGCTCGCTCGGCAGCCGGGCGCCGGGCGGGTAGGCGCCGGTGTCGATGCGCTCCTGGATCCGGCGGGCCAGGCGGCGGTACACCGGGGTGTTCGGGGAGCTCGGGGGGTTCGTCGCCACGGGCCCGATCCTACGGAGCCCGCCCGCGCGGCCCGGGCGCCGTGCCGTCCGGGGTCCCGCGGTGCCGGTCCTGGCCGCCGCCGTGCCGTCCGGGTCGCCGTGGCCCGTCGGCAGGAGTGGGATGGAAGGATGCACCGATCGAGACCCGCGCGATCCGGACCCGGGCACCGGGGGCCGTGTCCCCCGGGCCGGTGCCGCCCGGGCCCGTGCCGCCTGCGTCGCCCGGGTCCGCGCGGCCGAGGCTTGCCCGGCGACCCCGGAAGGGGTTACACATCTAGACGTCTAGATGTCCCCGCTCCGGACGGCCCGTCGCGTCCCGGGTGCGGCCCCACCGAAAGGCCACCCCATGTCCCTGGTCAACTTCCGCGACGCCGCCGTCCTCGGCGACCCCGAGGGCCGGCGGGTCCGCCCCGGTGTGCTGTACCGCTCCGCCCAGCCGTTCCCGGCCGCCGACGAGGCCACCGTCGCCCAGCTGCGCGGCTGCGACATCCGCACCATCGTGGACCTGCGCGACCCGCGGGAGACCGACCCCGCCGACTGGGCCGCCGCCGAGGCCGCCGGGATAGCCGTCGTCGCCGCCCCGGTGAACCCCGCCACGGACGCCCTCACCGCGCGGATGAGCACCATGGCCACCGCCGCCGACCTGGGCGACTTCTACGTCCTGCTGGCCGAGTCCGCGCCCGACGCGGTGGCCGCGGCCGTCGACGCCACCGTCCGGCCCGGCGCCGTCCTGCTGCACTGCGCCGCCGGCAAGGACCGCACCGGCCTGCTGACCGCCCTCCTGCTGGACCTCCTCGACGTCCCCGCCGAGCGCATCGTCGCCGACTACACCCGCACCGCCGACGCCCTCCCGCAGATCTTCGCCGGGCTCGCCGAGCGCCACCGCACGGCGCTCAACGACCACCGCGGCACCTCCCGGGTCACCGACTCCCAGGGCCGCAACCTCACCATCCCCGCGCCGCTCCTGGAGGCCCCGGCCGAGGCCATGTCCGTCTTCCTCGACCGGGTCCGCACCCACCACGGCGGCGCGGCCTCCTTCCTCCCCGGCTGCGGCGTCCCGGCGGCCACCCTCGGGGCCTTCCGCAGCAAGGCCGCCGTGGCTTGAGCCGTCCGGGCCGGAGCCGCGAGCCGACCCGAGCCGACCCGAGCTCCGAGCCACGGCCCGTCCCGAGCCGACCCGAGCTCCGAGCCACGGCCCGCGCCGCGAGCCCGACCGAGCGTCCCGAGCCGGAGAATCCCGTTGCGTCCCGTCACCCGCTCCGGCACCGTGACCGGAAGGAAGGGGGTGCCGGGAGATGACCGCACTGCGCGAGATCCGGGCCGACCACGACGGGCGGACGATCGTGCTGTACCAGGCCTACCCGCCGGCCGTGGCCGACGCGGCCCTGGCGGCGGGCCGGTTCGTGGCGCCGTTCGGCTTCCACCGGATGACGTGGATCAAGCCCTCGTTCCGCTGGCTGATGCACCGCAGCAACTGGGCCGGCAAGCCCGGCCAGACCAGGGTGCTGGCGGTCCGGATCACCCGGGAGGGCTGGGAGGAGGCGCTCGCCCGCGCCGTCCCGACCACCGCTCACCCGGACGAGCTCGCCCGCGCTGAGGTCCACGTGCAGTGGGACCCGGAGCGGTCGCTGCGCGGGGCGGCGCTGAACCACTACAGCATCCAGGTGGGCATCGGCCGCACCCTGATCCGCCGCTACGCCGAGGAGTGGGTGGTCGGACTCACCGACCTCACCCCGCAGGTGCGGCGGATCGCCGCGCTGGTCCGCGACGGGCGGACGGCGCAGGCGCAGCGGCTGCTGCCGCCCGAGCGCCGCTACCCGCTGCCCGCCGCGGCGGCTCGGCGGCTCGGCCTGGACCGAGGGGCCTGATCACACGTCCCGGCGCCGCACCACGACCACCGTCACGACCACCGAGGCGACGCCCCACACCCCCATGGTGATCCACGAGTCCAGCACGCTCGGAGCGTACTTCCCCATCGTGGTCGTGGAGTTCGGGTTGATGACGAGCCGCTGCACGGTGGCCAACGGCAGGTGGGTGCCGATCTCCTTCAGCCAGCGGTAGCGGTCCCCGCCGAACATCATCGGCAGGACGAACATCAGCAGCACCAGCGAGACGATCGAGGCGGTGGCGTGCCGCAGCAGCGCGCCCAGCGCCATCCCGATCAGCGCGCAGACCGGCACGATCGCCGCGTAGCCGAGCACGGCCCGCAGGCAGCCGTCGTCGGTGACGGAGAGGCCGACGTGACGGGAGGCCAGCATCGCGTTGACGGTGAAGAAGGAGACCGTCGAGACCACCAGCCCGGCGAGTGCGGTGATCCCGCCGATCAGCAGCACCTTGGCCGCGATCACGCCCCGGCGGTCCGGCACGGCGGCGAAGGTGGTGCGGATCAGGCCGGTGGTGTACTCGCCGAACACGGTGATCGCCCCGAGGCTGCCGGCCGCGACCGCCATCAGGTCGCCCGCGATGTTGCCGAGGCCGTGCCACAGCGGGTCGTAGGTGTACGGCGGCATGCCGGGCATCCGCGGCGGCGGGTGGTCGATGTACGTCAGGTCGGTGTGGACGGCGTTCACGTTGACCGCGATCGCCACCAGCGAGGCCAGCGCCAGCACCCAGTAGGTGGAGCGCAGCGAGCGCAGTTTGATCCACTCGGCGGCGAGCAGGTCGGTGAAGCGCGGCGCCGGTTCGGGGGCCGGGACAAGGGTCGGGGCAAGGGTCGGGGCAAGGGGCGGGGTGCTCATCGGGCGTCTCCGGCGAGGTACTCGACACTGTCGGCGGTCAGGGACATGAACGCCGACTCCAGCGACGACGTCCGGGTGGTGAGTTCGTGCAGCACCACGCCGTGCCGCAGCGCGAGTTCGCCGATCCGTTCGGCCGGCATCCCGGTGACGATCCCGGACCGGGGCTCCGCCAGCCGCACGTCGGCGCCCTCCGCGCGCAGGGCCTCGGCCAGCGCGCCGAGGTCGGGGGCCCGGACGGCCACCGAGGAGACCGCGTCGCGGGCGGAGAACTCCGCGAGGCTCTCGTCCGCGATCAGCCGGCCGCGCCCGATCACCACCAGCCGGTCGGCGGTGTGCTCCATCTCGGCCATCATGTGGCTGGAGACGAACACCGTCCGCCCCTCGGCGGCGAGCCGCCGGAACAGGCCGCGCACCCAGAGCACGCCCTCCGGGTCCAGCCCGTTGAGCGGCTCGTCGAAGAGCAGGACCGGCGGGTCGCCGAGCAGCGCGCCGGCGATGCCCAGGCGCTGCTTCATGCCCAGCGAGTAGCCGCCGATCCGCCGCCCGGCGGCTTTGCCGAGGCCGACCTCCGCCAGCACCTCGTCCACCCGCCCGAGCGGGATGCGGTTGCCACGGGCCAGCGCCGACAGGTGGGCCCGGGCGCTGCGCCCGCCGTGCACGTCGCCCGCGTCCAGCAGGGCGCCGACGTGCCGCAGGCCGCGCGGCCGGCTCGCGAAGGGCACGCCGGCCACGGTGGCGCTGCCCCCGGTGGGGGTGTCGAGGCCCAGGATCATCCGCAGGGTGGTGGACTTGCCGGCGCCGTTGGGGCCGAGGAACCCGGTCACGGCGCCCGGCCGGACGGTGAAGGTCAGCCGGTCGACGGCCGTGGTGGCGCCGTACCGCTTGGTCAGTCGTTCGATCTCGATCACGGGGACCACGGTGCCGGTCGGGCCGGTGCCCGGGCATCGGGCGGCGGGACACAAGCACCCGCGGCCCCACCCGCCCCGGGGATTACGCCCCCGGGCCGATGCGGCGCCGCCGGGCCCGCCACTACCATCGCGTCATGATCACCGAACCCCGCCCGCCGCTGCTCAGGCGCCTGCCCGCCGGCGTGTGGGTGGCGGCGCTGTGGACGGTCCTGGTCGCGTTCCGCTTCCTCACCCGCGAGGACGAGCTGCGGCACCTGTTCGACTACCACGGCAACCCCGAGGACATGCCGCTGGTGGTCACCGCGGTGGTCACCACCCTGGTGGCGGCGCTGCTGGTCCGGCTGCCGCTGCTGGCCATCGCGGTGGCGCTCGCGGGCGCCGTCTACGCGTTCGGGATGTGGGGCGTCCCGGAGACCGGGCCGCTGCAGTTCCTGATCGCCGACGCGGTGGTCGGCTACTGCGCGGCCACCCGCTCCCGGCGGGTCTCGCTGAGCGCCCTGGCCCTGCCGCTGGCCACCCTCGCCGGACTGCTGGCCTGGGGCGCCGTCAACGACTACCCCGTCAACCCGCTCGCCTACGGGGGCTTCGCCGCGACCGTGCTGATCGCCTGGCTGGTCGGCAACACCGTGCACCAGGGCCGGGCCCACGCCGAGGCGCTGCGCGGCCGGGCTGCCGAGCAGGCCATCACCGCCGAACGGCTGCGGATCGCCCGCGAGTTGCACGACATGGTGGCCCACAACATCGGGATCATCGCGATCCAGGCCGGCATGGGCAGCCGGGTCATGGACACCCAGCCCGCCGAGACCCGCAACGCGCTGGAGGCGATCGAGGCCACCAGTCGGGAGACCCTGGCCGGGCTGCGCCGGATGCTCGGCGCGCTGCGGCAGGGCGAGGGGGAGCCCGCGCCGCTCGAAGTGGTGCCCGGACTCGGCGAGTTGGACCGGCTGGTGGTCAGGGCGGCGGGCGCCGGGGTGCGGGTCGGACTCACCCGCCGCGGCGAAGCCCGCGCCCTGCCGCCCGAGGTGGACCTGGCCGCCTACCGGATCGTCCAGGAGGCGGTCACCAACGTGGTCAAGCACGCCGGCACCCGGGACTGCCACGTCACCGTCGAGTACGGGCCGGTGGCGCTGGACGTCACCGTCGTCGACCCGGGCGCGGGCGTGCCCACCGCGACCCCCGGCACCGGCTACGGCCTGGCCGGGATGCGCGAGCGGGTGGCCCTGCTGCACGGCGAGTTCCGGGCCGGGCCGCGCCCCGGGGGCGGCTTCCTGGTCACCGCCCGGCTGCCGCTGCCCGAGCGGCCCCCCGCCGGGGCACCCGCCGGGACACCTGCCGAGACCCCCTCCCGAGCGTCCGCCGGGGCGTCCGCCGAGACCCCGCTGGAGGTGGCGCCGTGATCCGCGTCGTCCTGGTCGACGACCAGCCGCTCATCCGCACCGGCCTGCGGGTGCTGATCGCCGACGCCCCCGACCTGGAGGTGGTCGGCGAGGCCGGCGACGGCGCCGAGGCCGTCGACCTGGTCGCCCGGCTGCGCCCCGACGTCGCCGTGATGGACATCCGGATGCCGGGGACGGACGGCATCGAGGCCACCCGCCGGATCACCACCGACCCGGAGCTGCCCACCCACGTCCTGGTCCTCACCACCTTCGACGACGACGACTACGTCTACGGCGCGCTGCGGGCCGGGGCGAGCGGCTTCCTGGTCAAGGACCTCGCGCTGGAGACCATCCTGGACGGCATCCGGGTGGTCGCCGCCGGGGACGCCCTGCTGGCCCCCGGCATCACCCGCCGGCTGATCGGCGAGTTCGCCGCCCGCCCGGAGGCCGCCGCGGCCCCGCCCCGCCGGCCCGTCGTCGGGGCCGTCACCGAGCGCGAGCGCGAGGTGCTGACCCTGGTCGGCCGGGGCCTGTCCAACACCGAGATCGCCGCGGAGCTCACCATCAGCGTGGCCACCGCCAAGGCGCACGTCGCCCGGCTGTTCACCAAGCTCGACGCCCGCGACCGGGTCCACCTGGTCATCCAGGCCTACGAGTTCGGGCTCGTCACGCCATGACGCGAAGCGCCGGGGCGGGCCGTCACGGCCCACCCCGGCGCCCGGGGCCCAGGGTGTCCGGCAGCTCGGGAACTCAGCGGCTCGGTAGCCCGGGAGCCCGGTTCGTCAGTGGACGATCGCGTGCGAGACCTGGCACCCGTTGACACCGTTCGACCAGGTGCCCTGCATGGCGAACGAGCCCGTCGCGAAGGTCACGTTCTGCGCGCCGCCCGTGCCGCCGACCCCGTTCCACGAGCACTTGTCGGCGTTCTCGTAGCCGGTCGAGTCGGTCCAGCCGCCCGCCGGGTTCTGGTCGGTGATGGTCTCCGAGTACTCGTGGCCGTACACGATGGTCACGCCGTCCAGGGTGCCCGCGCTGCCGCTGTTGACGTAGTTCTGGCCGCAGGAGGAGCCCATGTCGGTCACGTACGGGTCGTTGGTGAACGCCACGTCACCGTACGGGGAGGGGGCGGCGCCGCCGGTCAGGGTGGTGTCGCCGTTGTAGTCGTGCCAGGCGCAGAAGCCGCCGTTCGGGGTGTTGAAGCCGTCCGGGTGGGTGCCCGTCGGCGACAGCACCACGTACTGCGCGTTGCGGTTGGAGGCGGCCGTGGTGTTGCCGAAGTGCCCGGCGGCCTTCACGGCCTCGGAGGCGAGCTGGTAGCCGCTGGCCTGGCCCGGGGCGGCCGCCGACTCGTCGACCCAGACGCCGGCCAGCGCGCCGCCGGTGGGGTAGCCGACGTGCGTGGAGCCGGTCGGGCAGCTGGTCGCGCCGGCGGCGACGCCCTCGCAGTACTGGGTCATGACGCCGGACCAGGTCTCGCTGTTGGTGCCGAGGCCCTTGAACAGCTGCTGCGCCCGGACGGCCTCGCCCTTCGGGTCGCCCGACAGCGTGGTGTAGCCGCTGGAGTTGGTGCCCTGGGTGCCCCACTGGGAGCCCCAGAAGACGAGGTAGACCTTCGGCGCGCCGGTGGTGACGCCGATGCCGTCCACGCCGCCGCCGTAGCTGAGGTTGTTGGCCGCCGGCTTGGGGGCCTGGTTGCCGGTCTCCTTGGTCGGGTGCGCGCCGTGCCGGTAGGGGTGGGGCTGCCCGGCGAACTCGCCGGCCGGCCGGTCGTCCTGGGCGGCCTGGGCGGCCGGGGCGGCGGCGAAGCCGGCGGCGGCCAGCGCGAGGGCGCTGAGCCCGGTCAGGGCCCGCAGCCGCATCCGGCGGGAGGTGGGGGAGATGCCCATCGTGAGGGTTCCTCTCTGGTGCCGGCCGCGCCCGGGTGCGGCGCGGCGGCACTGTGGGGACGAAGGGGGAAGGTCGACGACGGCCCGGCCGGTCACCGGCGGTCCGTGGTGGACCGCCGGTGGCGTGGGGTGGTGGGGCCGGTCACCGCCGACGGCCCGAAGCAAAGCACCGCCGCCGAAACCGGGTCAACGACGGAGAAGGTAAGACCAGCCCCAAGCGCGGGCCCCGCGAACGTATCGAACGTCAAAAGCCCCCAGCTGGCGTCCGGTCGACGCGCGTAGCGCAGCCGAATGCCAACAGTTGAGAGGTGCTTCTACACCGTATGGGCCGGTGAGCGTCCGTCAGGGGGCCTGCGGAGGGTCGTCTATCTCGCCGATCCGCATGATCCGGCCGTGGGAGTCCAGCACCACGTCGTAGGCGTCGCCGTGGCAGCCGTACGGCTCGGCCGGGTCGGTCGGGTCGGCGGGGGCGGACGGTTCGGTCGGTTCGGCGGGGGCGGACGGTTCGGCGGGGCCGGCCGGTTCGCGGTCGGCCAGGCAGTCGTTGACGTGGGAGATCAGCTCGGCGAGGGGGACGGTCCCGGCCGGGCCGTCGTGCGGGCCGTCGACCAGGGTCGCCGCCACCCCCGCCCCCGCGTAGCCGTAGTGGACGGGACTGCCGGCGGGCTCGTAGCGGCCGGAGCCGCAGCCGAACCGGGCGGGCCGGGCGGTGAGTTCGGCCGGGCCGGCCGAGACGACGAGGAGGACCTGGTGGCCGGGGAGCGCGGTGGGGGTGGCGCACTCGGCGGAGGGCACCGTGGCGGAGGCGGGCACGGACGGGTCGGCCTCGGGGGCGTAGGACTCCTCGTCGTCCTCGTAGAAGAACTCGTCGTCGTCCAGCAGCTCGTCCGCGCCCTCGTCGGCCCGGGCGGCGGCGGAGGCGGCGGCGAGGGTGGAGCCGGAGTCGGCGGGCGTGCAGCCGGTGAGGGCGGCTGCGGCGCCACAGGCCAGCAGGGCGGCGGCGATCAGGAGGCGGGGGGTGGCCATGGCACAAGTCTCCCCGGACGGCGGCGGTGGTCGGTACCCCCGTAACACGACCGGGGACCGCCCCGTGGTTCCCTCCCCCGCCGGACGTGCGGATCCGGCGGGGGAGGGAGGTCGGTGAACTGGCGTCAGGCCGCGGCGGGCCGGCCCGTCCGCGGGTGGACGGGCGGTCAGGCCGCGACCGGTCGGCCCGCCTCGTACGCCTCGCGGACCCGGGCCTGCACCTCGGCGTCCGCCGCCAGGTGGTCGAGGCCGAGCAGTGCCGCGCCCAGCACCGGCGGGGCGACGACGACGCGCGGTTCGGCCAGCGGCGCGGCCGCGGCCAGCCGGGCGGTCAGGTTGTCCAGCAGCAGCGGATGCCGGGAGGCGAGCACGCCGCCGCCCAGCACCACCGGGGTCGGGGTGTCCAGCAGGTCCAGGCGGCCGAGCGCCACCACCGCGAGCCGGACGATCTCGTCGGCCTGCCGGTCGATCAGCTCCAGTGCCACCGCGTCGCCCTCGCCCGCGACGGCGAACAGCACCCGGGCGATCTCGTGCAGCCGCGCGTTCGGCAGGTGCCCGAGGTGGACGGCCTCGGCGACGGCGACGGCGCTGGGCAGGCCGAAGTGCTCGGCGATGGCCCGGGCGAGCCCGGTCGGCCCGCCGCGCCCGTCCTCCGCGCGGACGGCGTGCCACATGCTGGCGACGGCCAGCCCGGAGCCGCCGCCCCAGTCGCCGGTGAGCTCGCCGAGGGCGGGGAAGCGGGCGGTGCGCCCGTCCGGCAGCAGCCCGACGCAGTTGATCCCGGCGCCGCAGACCACCGCGACCCCGCGCGGGCCGTCGGTGCCGGCCCGCAGCAGGCCGAAGGTGTCGTTGACGACGGTGTTGCTGGCCCCCCAGGGGTGGGACTCCAGCGCGACGCGCAGCGCCTCCTCCTCGACCGGCAGGTCGGCGTTGGCCAGGCAGGCGCTGACGTGGCTGGTGAGCACCCCTCTCCAGGACGGGAAGCCCGCCTCGGCGGCGGCCTGCTCGACCAGCGGGGTCAGGCCGGCGACCGCCGCCGCGCCGCCGATCCGCTGCGGGGCGAAGCCGCCGCCGCGGGCGGAGCCGAGGATGCTGCCGTCGGCGCCGATCAGGGCGACGTCGGTCTTGGAGTTGCCCGCGTCGATGGCGAGGACGCCGGGCAGGAGTGGTTCGGGCTGGTGGGTCATCAGGTCCCCGCGGCTCGTACGTGGCCCGGGCCGTGGTCGTCGGCCGGGTGCCCGGCCGACGGTCCCGGCCGGGCCGATATCACTACCTGGGGATGGCCGCATGACCTCGATCGAGTACAAGCCTGCGCGTCGTGGATGGATCCGCAAG